>NZ_JAZHOC010000057.1:0-56921 GCF_036553575.1 Methylobacter sp. Wu1
GGTTCTCGCACCCGAGGGCGAGTTACTTTCTTTTGCGCGGCCAAAAGAAAGTAACCAAAGAAAAGGCCGCCCGGTTGCCGCTTGCTTCCTGCGCTCCTCGCTTTCGCCGAGGGTTGCCAGAAGGGCCATCCTTGGCCCTCTGGCAACGCGCTGCATCCATGCAGCGCCCCTGCGGGCTTGATCACGCCGAAAGTTGCGGTGCTCGGCGCGGCAAACGGGGGGAAACCGTCCGTACATAACATCAGTCTGATAGATGAGACGCTCTTTTACTTATTTGTGACAGGCGAACCGATGACCATCAAATCTCTTTTATATACGGGTTTTATTACGATGACTTTAATGACTGCCAGCCCTATCAATGCATCCGAAAAAAAACTGGCCCCATGCCCGGGCACTCCGAACTGTGTTTCGAGCCAGGCCGCGGACGCGGACAAGGAGCATTTTATTGCCCCGTTTAAGATAATCGGCAAGGCAGAAGATGCCTGGAAAGCATTCAAACAGGCGCTTGTCAGCCAAAGCCGCACCGTTATTACCGAAGAAGCGGAGGATACGCTGCATGCGGAGGCGATCAGCCTGGTTTTCCGTTTTGTCGATGATGTCGATGCCATACTCAATGTTGAGACCGGACTGATTCATATCCGTTCCGCCTCGCGCGTCGGTTACAGCGATCTGGGCGTCAACCGCAGGCGCATGGAAAAGTTGCGGCTTGCGTTGCAGAAGGCTGGCGTTATTGAATGAATGCTGAAGATGCTTCTCCAATTCAGGGCTTTAATAACGCGTGCTTCACTGCCGAAACCAGGTCCGGGTATTGAAATTCGAAATCCTGCGCCAACAGCCGTTCGGGCATGACGCGCTGACTGCCTAATACCAGTTCCGACATCTCGCCGAGCAGGGTTTTTAACAACCAATCCGGAACCGGAAGCAGGGCGGGGCGGTTTAAACAGTAAGCCAGCGTTTGCGTAAACTCGCGATTGGTGACCGGATTGGGGGCGGTTGCGTTATAAGCGCCTTGCATGGATGCATTGTTGATCATAGCCTGGACAATCGCTATCCAGTCCTCGCGATGGATCCAGGACATCCACTGCCGGCCGCTGCCCAGGCGGCCGCCCAGCCCTAAACGGAACGGCAGCAACATGCGCTTCAGCAAACCGCCATCTTCGGCGATGACCAGACCTGTTCTGATCAGGCAGACTCTGACCCCAAACTGCTCGGCTTTTCGGGCTGCCTGTTCCCAATCGGCGCAAAGCTGGTGCGAAAAGTCCGGATGCGGCGCCGATTGCTCCGTTAAAACAGTATCCCCTTGGTCGCCATAATAGCCGACAGCCGAACCGTTGATCAGAAGATCCGGTTTGATGGCCATGCGTCCGATGGCGTCAACCAGTTGTTCGGTCAGGTTGATGCGGCTGTCCCGGAGCAGTTTTTTTCTGGCGTCGGTCCAGCGGGCGTCAAAAATGGGTTCGCCGGCCAGGTTGATGATGACCTGATAGGCGTCTTCGGCTTTAAGCTGCTCAAGATTGCCTAGCGCGCTTACGCCGGGGCCGCAGATCGCGGCGACTTTGTCGGGATTGCGGCTTAAAACGGTGACGGCATGGCCTTGGCGGGTCAGATGCTGAGTCAATGCATGGCCGATAAAGCCGGTTCCGCCTGTAATCAATGCTTTCATGGTTCTGACCTCATTGCGTTTTTCCTGATAGAGTCAATCAAGTCGGATAAGTTGTTTATTCTTTTTCTTAAAGTTAAATTGCGCCTGTTGTTACAAAGTGCCCGATTGTTCAGGTATGGATTGACAAACTGTCGTAACGTTCTTATGGTAAATCAATTGTTTACTTAGAACAGGGTTATGAGTTAGGGATTTTTTACTTTAAACAAGAGTCGAATATTCGGGTGATGTTGAACGCCCGGTTAACTGATTCTTCTTTTTTCTCTCAACCTCACGAGAACTGTAAAAAATCCTCCTCGATAAACCCTCCTTGGCAGTCTAGGGGAGGGTTTTCTTTTACTTGATGAATGACAAAGCAGATGAGTGGAAGTATGACATCAAAAGTATTCCAGACTTTAAAATTCCTTATGACTGCCAACTTTTATCTTTCCGTGATTGTGCTGATGGCCGGGGGCATCTCGTCAGTATCGGGCAGTGATGCAATTTTCGAATTCAAGAGGGAGTTTTATGATCCCTTGCGCAATAACTTGCGCATCATGA
The DNA here is from genome assembly GCF_036553575.1 of Methylobacter sp. Wu1. NCBI lineage: Bacteria > Pseudomonadati > Pseudomonadota > Gammaproteobacteria > Methylococcales > Methylococcaceae > Methylobacter > Methylobacter sp. Wu1. The sequence goes on from NZ_JAZHOC010000057.1 coordinate 2,201, forward strand.
TGATTTACCTGGCTATTTCTGAAATAGGCGTTTGCGCATATTGTTTTTTAAAGGATAAATTTCAAGCGATTATTCTGACCGGTTTTTTTCTGGTTTTGATTACCGGATTACTGGAATTTTATGGACAGATAAACGAGATCCCAATTGATCCGAATTACCCGCCGTTTTTTCTCTATATCGGTTTTTCTCACATTTTGTTCGGTGTGCTGACGAATATGGAAAAAACGCTAGCAAACCAGGCGCATGAGATGTCGAAGCAATAGTCTGGACGTTGTCGTTGAATGTCATTGGTCATGCGGATATTTGCATGAGCTATCCGAAAACAAAATCACGTATCTGGCGGAATACACAACGTGTTTTGGGGCTTTTTTATCTGTTTGCATTGGCAGCGTGTACCGAGTCTTTATTGTTCGCCGTTAATTCACTGGCCCGGACCGATAATTTTACTGAAATTGAAGACATAGCTTATGGTGAGCATCGACTGAACCGGCTCGATATTTATCTGCCTGACCGGAATCAGGCTTTGCGAGCCACGGTTGTCTTTTTTTACGGCGGTTGCTGGGGCGGATGCGAAACCAAAGGCAAGGAGAATTACCTGTTTGTCGCCCAGGCTTTGACATCGCACGGTTATGCGGTCGTCATACCGGATTATCGGCGCTATCCTGAAGTCAGGTTTGATCAGATCATAGACGATGCCCGGCGGTCCGTCGAATGGGTTAAGGCTCACAGCGCAGAATACGGCGCGGATCCCGACAATATTTTCCTGATGGGGCATTCGGCCGGAGCGCATCTGGGCGCCATGCTGACGCTTAATGAGGACTATCTGCAGCCTGAAACCTACCAAAGCATAAAGGGATTTGTCGGTCTGGCAGGTCCTTATGATTTTTTACCCCTTACAGAAGTCTATCAAAAAGAGATTTTCGGCCCCGAAGAGAAATACCCGGCCTCCCAGCCCGTCAATTTTGTTCAGGGTACGGAACCTCCCTTGCTTTTGCTGTACGGCAACAACGATGAAACGGTAAAGCCAATCAATATCAAGAGCCTGAGCTATAAAGTCAGGGATGCGGCGGGTTGCGCGGAAACCCGTCTATACGAAGACCTTGATCATGTTGAACTGTTGGCGGCGCTGGCATTGCCTCTGCAGGACAGCAAGCCGGTTTTGCCGGATATCATTGGATTTCTGAATTATTACGCACAGCCGCAGGCATCGTGTAAAACGATGATTACTAAAATGCATTAAATTTCTTGTTAATTTAACCAAACTATAATTTCTGATATCCAGTTGATATTAAGCCAATAGCGATATCGTTTTTTATCTGCCCTTATGTTAAACAGCCAAGCTGTATTTTAAAGACCTCTGAGTCAAGCTATGCTTAAATCTTCCTGACATGATAGAATTTAAGGATTTTTTAATCAGGACAGGATTTTTTCCTCTTCACTGATTTTCTTCAATCAGGCTGATTTTCGCCGTTCAGCATGCGTTAAGCCTGAGTTTGAAAAAGTGATGTTATATTTGTTTTTGCGTTTGAGAAAATTATCAAAATGAAATTGCGTATATTGTTTGTCTTGTCGATCGCATTATCAGCCATCGGCGGCAAAGCCAGTGCCACGACCTACAATTGGCCGGCAGATCCCAACGATACTGTCATCACCGAATACCCGGATGGCGTGCCTCTGGCCCGGGCAGAGCAGGAAGAGACTTTGCTGGATATGGCCAGAAGGTTCAATTTGGGACAAATGGAAATAGTGCGTCTAAATCCGGACGTTGACCGCTGGCATGTGAAAAAGGATGAAATCATTCGCATCTCCAACAGACGCATTCTGCCCGATTCGCCGCACAAGGGCATCACGCTGAATATTTCCGAATACCGTATGTACTTTTATCCGCCTCAGGCACCCGGCATGCCCCGGCAAGTGATGTCGTTCGCGCATGGGGTCGGCAGACAGGACTGGAAGACGCCGCTGGGCGAAACCAAAGTCGCGCGCAAGATTAAAGATCCTGTCTGGCATCCGCCTGAATCAATCCGGCGCGAACATGCGGCCAACGGCGACCCTCTGCCGGCAGTCGTGCCGCCTGGCCCGCATAATCCACTGGGCGCTTATGCGCTGTATCTGAATCTGCCCGGTGAATACCGCATACATGGCACCGATATCGACAAGATCTTCGGTATCGGCATGCAGATCACGCATGGTTGCGTGCGTATGTATCCTGAAGATATAGAGCAGCTCTATAACATGGTGCCGGTGGGAACGCCTGTTTATATCGTCAAGCAGCCTATCAAGGCGGGATGGCTGGATAACAAGCTTTACATAGAGGCGCACCCTGATTTGGAAGGCGAGGAAATGACGCGGGATCAGCGCTTCGAGCTGGCGCTGAGCCTTATCCAGAAAGCCAATAACGGTGAAATACCTGAGTTTGATCAGCAAATTCTGAATGAAGCCCTGACCAAGCTGGATGGTGACCCGATAGCAATTTACGAAAGATTGCCGCCTATGCCTGATGAAGAGGCTATAACCGCGCAGCAAGAGCCGGTTCAAACGCCTGCCAGCAATCCGACTTTGACAAAATATTACCGCGGCCCTCAAAAACCGCCTTCGTCGTATTAACCATGCCCAGACTATCCGGTGCGTTCCTGCCGCAACCGGATAGTCTGAATCTAAAATTGCAATTCAATGTCTATAGGGAGTCGTTCATGCAGCACGCCGGCAAGAAATCCTTATTTGCCATTGATGTCCATTTCTCGATAGCCGATCCAGGCTTGCGGCCAGGCTTATATTTTACTGTGTCGGATGGCATTCTTTGGCAATTGCCTGGCGCTGTTAGGGTTTTACGACCCTATAATTTTTAAGGACAATGTTTATTGAAATGATGCTTTTTGTATAATTTGCACTGGCTTGAATTAGTGTTTTTAAAGGTCATTTCAATTTCCCGGAAGCTGGTAAAGTCACAGGTAATTTTACATTTTTGAAGTCAGAATGGGCATTTGCAGCTCTTTTTTGAAAATCAGGATGAATAAAATTCACGACTTTTGTAAAGAAATCGCTATCATATCGCTCTACCGGGAATTGAGCGTAAGCTTGTCCATTAATATTTTTATTCTATGAGGATTTCATGAAGCAATTGCTGTTTTGGGTTTGGTTTTCCGTGTTGTTTATGAGTGGTCAGTCAATGGCTGCAGATCAGCCGGCAGCTACAGAAAAACCGGCAGTTGCAGACAAGTCAACGGTTGTTGATAAACCGGCAGCCACAGAAAAAACACCGCCTGCCGATAAGCCGGAAGCTGATGCCAAGCCGGCTGCAGCCGAGAAACCGGAAACTGCTGACAAGCCAGCCGCTAAGGGGCAGGATCAGCCACCGCCAGCCGACAAGCCGGCGACAACAGAAAAGCCGATAGCGGAACTCCAGCATAAAGAAAATGGGCCCATTCCACCTTCCAATGAAGTATTGCAGTGCGCCGCTTTCAGCCCTTACGTCGGCGATCTTAATCCCGACAAGGGCACTCATCCATCCAGGGAATTGATCAATGAACTGCTCGATAAGCTGGTCAAGGAAACACGCTTTCGCTGCATTATGACCTACGGCGTCATGAACGGGCTGGAGTATGTCTTTGCTGCGGCCGAAGCGCGTAATCTCAAAGTGATCGCCATCATCTGGCTGGACGATGACATCAACGTCAATACACAGTCGATTAACAGCGGCATAGAAGTCGCGCGGGCTTTCCCGCAGACGATCGTAAAGCTGAGCTGCGGCTCCGAAGTCAGAACGCGGCACGGCAATGCCTTCGATGGCGAGATCACGCGCTGCATAGACAGCCTGCGTAAAGCCGGCGTAACCCAGCCTATCACAACGATTGATACCTGGTGGGAATGGTGCAACCGGTCATGGCCTTGCAAGCAAACCAGCTTCGGCAAAAGCGTGGACTGGATAGGCACAAATATTTTTCCCTGGTGGGAAAATAAATATTCAGGTATTTTTCCTTGTACGTCAGCCAGCAAAGCGGCTGATTTTCATATCGCCCGCCTCAAGGATCTGCGGAAAACTTATCCCAAGAAAGACGTGATTCTGACCGAATTCGGCTGGCCTAACGGCCCGGCAGGCGGCACGGAATACAATATTCATACCAAACAGCATTGCGGCGTGGCCGGCAAGAAAAATCAGATGAGAGTCGTCGAGCAGACCTTTAGAAAACTGTCTCAAAAGAACTGGTCCGGCGTTGCGTTTGAGGCGTTTTCGGAAAACTGGAAGCCCAGCAATGAAGGCAGCTTCGGCAGTTACTGGGGGCTTTGTGAAGGAAAGCCGCCGTACGCCTGCGTCAAAGGGGTAAGCGGCATTCCACCCAAACGGTAGGGAACTGAATTGAAAAGCGTTGTTTAAACAGCAGGGATAACAGCAACGCTTTTTTACCGACATTGGAGCATTTTCGACAAAATAAAGTCCAATGCATCATCAAGCATAGGCGCACCTAAAAATGCGCCATTGATTGTTTTGAAATATGCCATCTACGGGACTTTATCATGCCATCCACCGCCGAACTGAAAGCCAAGCTGGCCGCCGCCCTGGAAGCTAAAGGCCCGAATTACCAGCCTCGCACGCATCATCTGGAAAACGGCAAGCCGATTTATACGAACCGGCTGATCTTTGAGGATTCTCCCTATCTGTTGCAGCATGCCCATAATCCGGTGGATTGGTTTCCCTGGGGTGATGAAGCGTTTGCCATAGCGCGTCTGGAAAACAAACCGGTTTTTCTGTCGATAGGCTATGCCACTTGCCATTGGTGCCATGTCATGGAAGAGGAAAGTTTTGAAAGCCTCTATATTGCAAAAATCCTCAATGACAATTTCATCTCCATCAAGGTAGACAGGGAACAGTACCCCGACATCGACCAGATTTACATGGCAGCCGTCACCATGATGGCTGGGCATGGCGGCTGGCCGATGTCGTCATTTCTAACGCATCAAGGAAAGCCCTTTTTCGGCGGCACTTATTATCCGGCAGAAACATTTGCCAATTTGCTATTGCAGATCTCGCAGGTTTGGCACAGCCAGCAGCAGATACTGATCGATCAGGCCGAGCAGCTGGCCGATGCGCTGGATCGCGTCACGGCCGTTCAGCGTCGGGTCAGCAAATTGGACTCTTCGGTCATGCAGGCGGCGGTCGGCCAGTTGCTTGAACACTACGACAGCAAAGATGGGGGCTTCAGCCCGGCGCCAAAGTTCCCCAGCGAGCCGGTTTTGTTGCTGCTGCTTCAGGCCTATGAGCGAAATCCCGATCCGGCGCTATTTTCCGCTTTGAATCACACGTTGTCGGCGATGGCGCAAGGCGGCATTTATGACCAGATTGGCGGCGGATTTCACCGTTATGCCACCGATGCGCATTGGCTGGTGCCGCATTTTGAAAAAATGCTCTACAACCAGGCCTATCTTGCCAGAGTCTATCTGCACGCCTACGAGCTGACCGGCAATCCGCTCTATGCGCGCATCGTCAAACAGACGCTCGATTATGTGCTGCGAGAAATGACGACTCCGGAAGGCGTATTTTATTCCGCAACCGATGCCGACAGCGAAGGCCGGGAGGGCGCGTTTTTTATCTGGACAGTGGATGAAGTTAAATCCGTGCTGCCGCCTGACGATGCCTTCTTCATCATAAACACTTTCGGCCTGACGCCAAAGGGCAATTTTGAAGGCAAGAATATTTTTCACCTGCCTCGCTCGCTGGATGACATCGCCCGTGACGAAGGCGTCAGCCTGGACCAATTATTTACTAGACTCGATCCGCTGCTGGAAAAACTCAGGCTTTATCGCGCAAAACGGATTTCGCCGTTGACAGACAACAAAATCATCGTTGCCTGGAACGCCATGCTGATCACGGCGCTGGCCGAGGCCGGCGACAGGCTGGTTGAGCCGCGCTATATCGATGCCGCCAGGCGCGCGGCCGGTACGCTGTGGAAGAAGCAACGGCTCAAAGATGGCGTATTGTGGCGCGTCAGTCTCGATAATAAGTCATCCATTCCCGCTCGCCAGGACGACTATGTCCATTTCAGCGAGGCTTTGCTGGCGCTTTATGATATCAGCGGCGAACCGTTGTTTCATCGGCAAGCCCAGGCGCTTGCCGATGAAATGCTGGAAAAGTTCCTGGACAGCGCTTCCGGCGCACTGGTGATGGGACGGGAGCGGCTATTGTTCCATCATCCCAAAGACAGCTATGACGGTGCGCTGCCTTCCGGCAATGCCGTTGCTGTGCGTGTGCTTTCAAGGCTGGCCAGGCGCGCGGGAGAGCTTGTCTATGCTGACCATGCGGCAAAAATCGTTCAGGCTTTCGCGGACGATATCAATCGACAGTCTTCAGCTTTTGCTTATCTGTTGGCGCAGCTCGATGAAATGCAACATGGCGAGATCGGGCCTCGCCAATATGTTGCGCGCGGCGCTGTCAAAATTGAGGCAAAACGCATAAAACAGCCGCGCAAAAGCACTGTGATAATCGATCTGGATATCAAGGAAGGCTGGCACATCAACGCCCATGAGTCGTTACAGCAAACGGCGGTGGCTACGGAGATAAACTTGGCAAAAGGCTCTTCATGGACTATCGATGCGGCGACTTATCCCAAGCCGGTGTTAAGGACGCTGCCGTTCGATAAAAAGCCATTGGCGCTTTATGAGGGCCGGGTACACCTGCAGGCCGAACTTTCCCGTCATGATGACGGAAGCTATGAGCCTATCAAGCTGAATCTGCAGCTTCAGGCCTGTAACCAAAATAGCTGCCAGTCGCCCGAAGCTGTGGTTTTAACGGTCTATTAATAGCCTTTCAATATCATCAAGCATGGTTCTGTAATTGAGATAGTCGACCGCTACAGGCGAAATCTTGCCATTCTGCTCCAAGATCAGCGATGGGTAAGAACAGACGCCAAAACGTCTGGCCGTCTTGATTTCCTGCTGCAGTTGCCTGTCAATTTCATGGCTGCGATAGTCAAGTTCAAATTGCCTGCCGTTTAAACCCGCCTGGCCGGCGCACTCGAACAATGTGGAATCGAGCGCCGGATTTTGGGCGTGCTGATAATAAGCCTCCTGAATGCGGGCTAAAAGCCTGTCTTCAAATTCAATCCCTTGTTTTCTCGCTGCCAATAATGACCGGCAGGCTGGGTAGGTCGAACGGATAGGCGTGTTATTGCTCCAGAATGCAAAATTGAATTTAACGCCCAGCACCGTTTGCTCGATGCGATGCCATGCCTGCTGTATGCTTTGCTGCAGGGCAAGGGGCATAGGCTCTGTCGAGTCGGGGGCAAGTCCGCCCAAGAGTCTTTTAAACCCGATGCCCGGCGGTAATGCCTGTTTCAGTGCGGACAGGCTGGTCTTGAAAGCGTAACACCAACTGCACAGCGGATCGTGTATATAATATAAGCTTGTATTCATTTTCATCCCGATGACAGTTAAGAAACATGCAGGCCGATTCAAATAAAATTTGTAATATCGCCGATCTTGAAGCCGGCCAATGCCGGCAATTCAATTATACCAATGCATCGGGTGTACTAGTTGAGGCGCTGCTGGTGAAAACGCTTGATGCGGTAAAAGCCTATCAAAATGCCTGTCCTCATTGGGAAGTGGAGATGAACTGGAAGCCGGATGAGTTTCTTAACCCTGAGCGGACGCATATCAGCTGCGCCATTCATGGTGCCTTGTTTAGAATTGATGACGGCTTATGTGTGTTCGGGCCTTGCGTCAGGCAAAAACTAACACCGGTTCCTGTCCAGGTTTTGGACGGAGCTGTTTATTTATCGGCGCATGGGCGATAAATTACGATGATTTAACTGCAGATCCTCATAGATTAGTTTATTTGCAGTATAATTAATGAGCTGTCCCAAGGGAGGGTATGACAGAATTTCAGCATAGAATTTCCGGCACATCAATGATCTACTTATCATCAATAGCGGTTATCGTCCAATTGGGAATTGGCGGCATGGCGCGCAATACGGTTGCCCAATACATCCGAAAAGAATCAGGCAATCAGTCAATAGGCATTAATGTTTTGATACATGAAGTAAATAAACAGTCTTTCGGTTTCAGAGGCTAAAGTTGTGGTTATTTCTGAGAAACAAAAGAAAATTCTGGCTATTCTTGCAGACGGCCAATTTCACTCCGGAACCGAACTGGCTCGCGCCATGAAGTTCAGTCGCGCAGCGGTATGGAAGCAATTAAACAGCCTGACTGAATTGGGCCTGCAACATTCGGCAGTCAGAGGTAAAGGTTACCGGCTGGACAAACCGCTTGAGCTGCTTGTGCATGCCGAAATCGATGAAGTGCTGAGCGATCGGACCCGCGAGCTGATTTCATCACTTGAAATTCATGACCGTATCCATTCCACGAACAGTTATTTGGTAGATTGCGGACAACATGGCGCGCTGTCCGGCACTGTCTGTTTCGCAGAGCATCAAACCGCCGGCAAAGGCAGGCGGGGACGGCAATGGATATCGCCTTACGGCAGTAATATTTATCTGTCTATACTGTGGCGTTTCCAGCAGGGCCCTGCCGCCATTTCAGGATTGAGCCTGGCTATCGGCGTAGCGGTCATGCGGGCTTTAAGACAGCATGATATTGAGGATGTCGGCCTGAAATGGCCTAATGACATCTACAGCCAGGGTAAAAAATTGGGTGGTATTCTGGTCGAGGTTTCAGGAGAAACCGATGGCCCGTGTTCGGCTGTGATCGGCTTGGGCCTGAATTTATTTTTGCCCGAACCTGAGGCTGAAAGCATTACGCAGGCATGGACTGATCTGAGCAAAGTGACCGGCTGGCAGCAACTCTCCAGAAACAGGCTGGCTGGTCTTTTATTGGACCATCTGATTGCGGTTATTGCGGATTTTGAGGACGTCGGCATCAAAGCTTATGTCGATGAATGGCGCAGTTATGATTGCCTGAAAGGCAAGGAGGCGACACTGTTTATCGCTACGCAACAATTCGACGGCATTGTCGAAGGCATAGATGATGACGGGCTGTTGTTGATTAAACGACTGGATGGCCATGTCCAGGCTTTTGCTTCCGGCGAAGTCAGCTTCAGCGGTTATTTGCCATGAATTTGCTGATCGACATAGGCAATACCCGGTTGAAATGGGGCATGGCCAACGGCCATCAGATCATTGCCGGACGGCCGCTCGTCCATGATCAGGTGGTGCGGCATGAGCTTGTGAGTATTTGGGAAAAAATCTTTCCGCCTCAACGGATCGCCATCGCCTGCGTCAGTGCAAGGCAACTGTTCGAACAGGTTCGGTCAGTCGCTCTTGAGCTTTGGCCTGGCGTGGATATCATGACTGCCAAATCTCAAGCACAGGCATTCGGTGTACAGAATGCCTATGAAAATCCTGAAAAACTTGGCGTTGACCGCTGGCTGTCGCTGGTGGCCGCCCGGCATTTCTATCCGGGACCGGCCTGTGTGATCGATTGCGGTACGGCAATAACCGTGGATGTGCTTGATGCGTATGGCAAGCATCAAGGCGGCTTGATCAGCCCCGGATTGAGGCTGATGAAAAAATCGCTCTCGCTGGGAACCGAGCAGCTACAGTTCAGTGAAACGCATCATGCATTCGGGCTTGCGGCGAACACGGCAGCGGCCATCTATAACGGCACCTTGTCGGCTGCAGTCGGGCTGATCGAGCATGTAGTGGCCCAGCAGCCGGACAATATGCAAGTGATCTTGACAGGCGGCGACGCACAGCTTGTCGCTGAGCGGCTTGCTTTCAAACCGGTCATCGACGCCGATATCGTGTTGCGCGGACTGTCCATAATCTTGAAGAGTAACGAATGAAATTTTTTTTGTTTTTAGTGGCGCTGGCCAATGTCGGACTGTTTATGTGGGAATATAAACAGGGCGCTTTCGAACCATCGGCCGATATCGCCGAGCAATATGATTCCCAGGAAAGCATTCTATTGGTCAGCGAGCTAAAAAATGTCCAGCAAGCTCAGGCATCCGGACCTAAGCCGGATACAGCAGCAGATCCGAAGAAAACTCCGGCAGCCGCGGTCCCATCAGTTTCATTGAAGGGTTTAGAGGCTCCTGATAATAATTTGCTGGCTGAGCAATTGAGCCCACCTATGGACAAGCTTGCGGTCGATTCCGGTCTGTCAGCTGGAAACAGCGCTGCTCGTCCGATTGAGCAGAAAAAAGCGGAAAAAGCGCTGCCTGAATCCGCTCATGCTGACAAGGAAAAGTCAGGCCAACCAAGGCCTGAATCCAAGCCCGTTCAGCCAATAATTGCCGCCGCTGAAAAGACCCAAGGCAGTGGCGCTGCAAGCGAACCGGCCAGTTGTTATGAAGCCGGGCCTTTCGCCAATGGCAATGCCTATCAGCTTTGGAAAAGAGAGTTGAATGCACCCAAGGAAGCCATTAAGTCGCTGAGCCGCGACGGCGAGGTGGTCAGTGATTATCTGGTTTACTATCCGGCCGCGGAAACCAGGCAGCAGGCCGAGGCCAACCTGAAAATGATCAAGGACAAAGGCATCAATGATCTTTGGCTTTTGACAAAGGGTAAAGATAATGGCTTGATTTCGTTAGGCGTATTCAAAAACGAAAGCCGGGCTCTGGCGATGAAGGGCCAGTTGCTGGCCAAGGGCATTCAGGCCGAAGTCAAACCCCGATATACCCTAAAACCCCAGAAATACGCCCAGATTAAAGCGGGCGGCAAGGTTCAGGAGCGCCTGAATGTCATGAAGCAAACTTACCCGGCTGTCGTCGTCAAACAAATCAATCAGTGCTGGTAATCCGCGAATGGCCGGGCTTTAAAACTGCCGGTTTATTTGCAGAGTAACTCAGGCATATAAACAGGAAAAACTGTACGCCGAAGATCAGGTTGGCCATTAATAAATGCACGGGTTGGGCAACCGCCGGCATGCCCAGTCGGTCCAGCGTGATGCCTGCGATGATGGCAGTGACAATCAGTCCGATAAGCGCGAAGCCGGTGCGCAGCAAAATGCTTTGCTTGTCGACCGACTGGTAAACTTTCCAGACCAGCCAGAGGTTGGTAAATAAAATAATCGACGAGAAGGACCGGTGGATATAAAAAATGACAGGAAAATCGTCGCGCCAGAACTGGCGATCGATATAGGTGTGTTCATGCGCAATAAAATCCACCGCTTCGCGCACCTGGGTGCCCATGGCAACCTGCGTTAAAGTCATGACCATGGCGACGATCAAAACGGCCTTGAACTTCTCGGGCAACCCTTGAGTGTCTATCCGGCCTATAAAGTCGCGTTGCGATCGGGCAATCGTATAAATGAGCAGGGCGACTATGAACAAAGCCAGCAGCATATGCAGCGTGATCATGATTGGCTTCAGATTGCTGGCGACCACGGTGGAACCCAGCCATCCCTGGAAACCGACCAGAAAAAACACACTTAAGGATAAATAAAAGACGGTTTTGTCGGATTTCAGGTAAATACGCGATGACCAGACAGTCAGGAAAATCAGGAATCCTACCGTCACGCCAACCAGGCGGTTGGTATATTCGGTCCAGGTTTTCACCGGGTTGAATTGCGTGCTCTCATAGCCGCGTTCGGCATAGATTTCATGATAATTGGCCGGCAACTGTGATTCTTCGGTTGGCGGAACCCATTGTCCGAAGCAGGTCGGCCAATCAGGGCATCCCATGCCCGCTCCGGAGGCTCTTACAATCCCGCCTACGAGAATGACAAAATAAACGGCGAAAATAGTCAAGGTGCCCAGGCGGCGAAAACGTATGGCTGCTTGTGTATTCATCATAGTTTTATCAGGGTGCTGCTGTTTAGGAAAGCATGCTCTTTGCTAATTCAATTTCATCTGAAATACTTTCAATTTCCGGTATTTCAGCATCGGTTGCAAGACTCGGCTTGCCAAAAGCGGGAGTTGAAGAGCAGTCAATCCGGCATGCCGGACGATCAGTTCCCGCGATGTTCTGCAAGAAAGCTACTTGCATGATATCGGTATAAGGAAGGTCTAATGTAAATGTATCAAATTATAACGTTAATACCGTGACCTTGTCCTGATCTTGATTGTTTAAGGCCAGATTATAAGTATTCGCATCGGACACCTGCAGAACGATAAGCATTTTATAAACATTGTTTCTGGCTTGCGCCGTGAGTACCGTGCCAATGCTTTGTTGTGATTCCGCGTTCTTGTCCATGATTGCCGTATTGGGCCGAGGTGCGGTTGCTGATGTGCATTCAGCCAGGAACATTTCCCGTTTGGTTTTGCCGAGATAATGGGTGCGGGCCACAATTTCCTGGCCGGTGTAGCAGCCTTTGTTGAAACTGATGCCGCCCAATTTATCAAGGTTGAGCATTTGCGGAATGAATTCCTCCGACGTTTCGGGCGTCAGCCACGGAAGGCCTGCGGTAATGTCCAGATAGCGCCATTGCGCCGAGCTTTGCGGCTGGAAGCCATGATCGCCGGTCCATGTTTTCCAAAGCATTATCGCCGCCTCCGGCTCTGATATAACCAGATACCGGCTTTGTTCGGGTGAAATGTTGATAAAGACGGCATTTTGCTGGCTGGTTGCAAACAACCGCTCAGGCAAGGATAAGCCGCTCGGCTGCCCGGCGGGACAGCAGAGCCCTATCAGGCATAGTTCATCCGAGCTATCGATTAATTGCACATCGGACCTCAGGATGTACTTTTGCAGTCTCCCTTTAACCGATCCCAGCAATGCCTTAGGCAAAACCAGAAGGAAGGCATCGGCTTTTTTAACCAGCAAAAAAGTTGTAATGACGCGCCCTTTCGGGTTGCACAGAGCGCCGACACTGCTTTGAGTTTCAGTAATGTCATTGATATTGCAGGTGATCTGCCCTTGCAGGAACTTTGCCGCATCTTTTCCGGCTACAGTCAGAACAGCCAGCTCAGAGATGGCAAAGATATGTTTTCCGCTGTCAGGGGAAATAGCAGGGAAGGCAATATCGTCTTCATCTTTAAACACGGCGTGTTCAGTGATTAGAAAGTTTTTCCAGTTTTGGTCCATGGATGAGATTTTATGGGTGGGTGCATTAAGAAGGGCATTGATTATAACGCGCTTCAAAACTAAGGCAAAAAATCAGCTCGCCCCGCATTTATTACCTATGGATTGGGCATATTTTGTATTGGCTTACCCGCGGCCGACAAGGTATTATTAACTTACCTTATGGCTTAAATCGTGATGTGTTATGGACCAACAGAAAAAAATCCGGCCACTCTCTCCACATCTGCAGGTTTACAAGCTGCCTCTGAATGCAGTTGCGTCTATTGTGCACCGTATTACCGGTGTCGTATTGTCGATAGGATTGCTGCTGTTCGTAGGCAGTCTGCTGACAATCAGCGTGGGAGAGGATGCATATATAACCCTGCAAAACCTTATGAACCATGCCTTGGGCACTGTGATTCTATGGTTATTTATTTATGCGCTGTTCTTTCATCTGTGCCACGGCATCAGGCATTTAATCTGGGATGCCGGCTACAGCTTCGAACGGGAGCAAATGGACAGAAATGTTTATATCGAGCTGATAGCATCCTTTATTCTGACCGTCGCCTGTTTTTTCTTACTTTAAGCGAGGCTATTATGGATTATCGCACACCGCTTGCCAAAGCCCGGGGTCTGGGTTCTGCGAAGTCAGGCACTGTTCATTGGTGGATGCAGAGAGTTTCGGCTGCTGCACTCATTCCGCTGTCATTATGGTGGCTGACGTTCATCGGCCATCTGTTAAAGTCATCTTATCCGCAAACTGTAGTCTGGTTGTCAAAACCTTTGAACAGCGTGCTCATGATAGCCTGGATACTGGCTGTTTTTTACCATGCCGGCCTGGGTCTGCAAGTGGTCATCGAAGATTATGTCCATACCGAATGGCTGAAGATTGTTTCCGTGTGGATCGTCAAACTGGCATTTACTCTTCTGGCGTTAGTCGCTGTGATGGCGATCTTTAATATTGGGAAAATGGTATAAGGCATGTCGAACAGTTATAAAATCATTGAACATCGCTACGATACCGTCGTTGTCGGCGCCGGCGGCGCCGGTTTGCGCGCGACGCTGGGCATGGCGGAAAAGGGATTGAAAACGGCCTGCATCAGCAAGGTTTTCCCCACCCGCAGCCATACCGTCGCCGCGCAGGGCGGCATCAGCGCGGCATTGGGCAATATGGGCGAAGACGATTGGCGCTGGCACATGTACGATACCGTCAAGGGCTCTGACTGGCTGGGCGATCAGGATGCCATCGAATACATGTGTCGCGAGGCTATTCCGGCCATCATCGAGCTTGAGCATTACGGCGTACCTTTTTCCAGAACGCCGGACGGCAGAATTTACCAGCGCGCGTTCGGCGGCATGACCACGCATTTCGGGGAGGGTACGGCCCAGCGCACATGCGCCGCTGCCGACCTGACCGGCCATGCCATTCTGCATACCTTGTATCAGCAGTCGCTCAAGCATCGGGCCGAGTTTTTTGTCGAATATATCGCCCTCGACCTGATTATGGAGGACGGTGTCTGCAGAGGCGTACTAGCCTGGTGTCTGGAGGACGGCAGCCTGCATTTATTCAGGTCTCACATGACTGTGCTGGCAACGGGTGGTTACGGGCGCTGTTACTTTTCCTGCACCTCCGCACATATCGTCACCGGCGATGGCAATGCCATGGCGCTGAGAGCTGGACTGCCACTGCAGGACATGGAGTTTGTGCAGTTCCATCCGACCGGCATCTATGGCGCGGGCTGTCTGATTACGGAAGGTGTTAGGGGTGAGGGCGGTTATCTGACCAATTCCGAAGGCGAGCGATTTATGGAGCGCTATGCGCCTCATGCAAAAGATCTCGCTTCCCGCGATGTCGTAAGCCGGGCCATTATGCTGGAAATCAGGGAAGGGCGCGGCGTCGGCAAGGAACGCGACCATGCTTATCTGCATATTGAACATCTGGACCCGGCCATTATAAAAGAACGCCTGCCCGGCATATCAGAGACGGCCCGAATTTTTGCCGGCGTTGATGTCACCAAGAACCCAATCCCTGTTTTGCCTACCGTACATTACAACATGGGCGGCATTCCCACCAATTACAAGGCCGAGGTCATTACTAAGAACGGGGATGATTCCGAAGTCGTTGTGCCAGGGCTCATGGCCATTGGCGAAGCTGCTTGTGTATCAGTTCATGGCGCCAATCGGCTGGGCTCGAATTCATTGCTCGATCTGATCGTTTTCGGGCGGTCAGCGGCCATACGCTGCGCCGAGCTCGTAAAGCCAAGCACCCCTCATGCACCTTTAAAAAAAGAGGCATGCGATCAGGCGCTTGCACGCTTCGATCGTATCCGCCACTCTAAAGGATCTTTGAAAACGGCTGATGTCCGTTTAAACATGCAAAAAACCATGCAGACGCACGCAGCTGTTTTCAGAACGGGACCTGTGCTTGATGAAGGCATTGAGAAGTTAAAGCAAGTCGCCGAGTCCTTTGTTGATATAGGAATAAAGGATCAATCCTTGATCTGGAATACGGATCTGGTCGAAACGCTGGAGTTGGACAACCTGTTAAGCCAAGCGATGGTGACCATCACCGGAGCGGCAAACAGAACGGAAAGCCGGGGCGGGCATGCCAGGGAGGACTATCCTGAGCGCGATGATCAGAACTGGCTGAAGCATTCATTGCTTTGGCTGGATAAAGGGCAGGTCAAGATCGATTATCGGCCCGTACATCTTTATACCTTGACTGATGACGTTGAAGCTATTCCACCTAAGAAGAGGGTTTATTAATGGTTGAATTTGCCTTGCCTAAAAATTCGGTGCCTAAAAAAGGCAAATTTTTTCCCGCGCCCGAGCATGCCAAACATATCAGGCGGTTTGAAGTTTACCGCTGGGACCCTGAAAGTGGTGAAAACCCGCGGATCGATGCCTATGATATCGATCTTGATAATTGCGGGCCGATGGTGCTGGACGCGATCATCAAGATCAAAAATGAGATCGATAGTACTTTGACCTTTAGGCGTTCATGCCGGGAAGGCATTTGCGGTTCTTGTGCGATGAACATCAATGGCAAAAATACGCTAGCCTGCATCAACGCCATTGAAGATTATCCCGGCACGATTAAAATTTTCCCGTTGCCGCATTTGTCCGTGATAAAAGACCTGGTCGGCGACATGAGCCATTTCTTCGCTCAATATGCTTCCATAAAACCGTGGATTGAGACGCAAACGCCGCCGCCGGCGGACCAGGAGCGGCTGCAGAGCAGGGAAGACCGCAAGAAACTCGACGGTTATTATGAATGCATCTTGTGCGCCTGTTGCTCAACCAGTTGCCCGAGTTACTGGTGGAACAGCGACCGTTTTCTTGGGCCGGCCATTTTGTTGCAGGCCTACCGCTGGCTTAATGATAGCCGCGATGAAATTGCCGGCGAGCGGCTGGATGACCTCGAGGATCCTTTTAAGCTGTACCGGTGCCATACCATCATGAACTGCACCGATACCTGTCCCAAGCATCTGAATCCTGCCAAGGCGATTGCTGAAATTAAAAAAATGCTGTTAATCCGGCAACAAGGCTGATGGTTTCAGAAGAAAAATTGAGATGGCTCTGCCGGCGCGGTTCGCTGGAGCTGGATAAGATGCTTAACCTGTATCTGGAACATGCCTATTTAAAGGCAGGGTATGATGAACAGCAACTGTTTCAGGCATTGCTGAATTTCAGCGATGCGGAGCTGTTGATGTTTTTGGTGGACGGGCAAGTGCCTGAAGCAAAAGGAATGGATGCTCTTGTCAAAAAAATACGATCCCTCTCTGCTGCTGGAACTTAAGCCTTCCAAACGGTTGGAACAGCTGCTGATTTTTGCTCATGTGCTCGCGTTGGGTGCATGTCTGGCCGCTGCCTTGCCGCTTGCCATTAAATTGGCTTTATTGGCAGGAATAGGTCTGTACTGTTGGGGCGTTATCAGGCACTTGAATGATTTCCGGCAAACAATCAGATATACCGAGGCGTCAGGCTGGGAAATCTTGGACGGCAATGACTTCGAACCGGTCCGAGTTATAAATTCAACGGTTATAACCGTATATGTAATATTTTTACAGGTGATAAGGCAGAACGCCGGCAAAAAGACGATTATCGTTTTAAATGATGCGTTATCAGAAGATGATTATCGATTTCTTATCGTGAAATTGAGAACAAGCGTCAACACCGGACAAATTAAATAGGCATTTTAGATTAAAGCGATAAATTGTATAATTTACCGTTTGTTTCAGCTTGAACCTCTCGCTGTATTCCTTTCTTGTACCAAATTCTATTTAAGAGAACTCTATGGCATTGTATTGCGGAATCGTTGGTTTGCCCAATGTTGGAAAATCGACCCTGTTTAACGCATTAACCCGGGCGAAGATCGCCGCCGAAAACTACCCATTCTGCACAATTGATCCCAACGTGGGCGTCGTTCCCGTGCCCGACAATAGAATGGAAAAACTGGCAGAAATTGTGAAACCCGAGCGTACACTGCCTACGACCATTGAATTTGTTGATATTGCAGGGCTGGTTGCCGGCGCCTCGAAAGGCGAAGGCTTGGGCAATCAATTTCTGGGCAACATTCGTGAAACCGATGCGATAGCCCACGTCGTGCGCTGTTTCCATGACGACAACGTTATCCATGTCGCCGGCAAGATCGACCCCGTTTCCGATATAGAAGTCATTAACACCGAATTGGCATTGGCGGATATGGCTACGGTTGACAGGGCATTGCAGCGCGTATCAAAAGCTGCCAAATCCGGCAACAAAGACGAACTGGCGAAAAAACAGGTGCTGGAGAAAGTCGCCAAGCACCTGGATACCGGCGAGCCTGTGCGAGCCATGGGGCTGAGCGATGATGAAACAGCGTTGATAAAAGACCTGTGCCTATTGACGATCAAGCCTACCATGTACATTGCCAATGTTCAGGATGATGGCTTCGAAGACAATCCCTTGCTGGACAGGGTCAGAGAGTTTGCCGCAAAGGAAGGGGCGGTCGTCGTGCCGATATGCGCCGCGATAGAGGCGGAAATTGCCCAACTGGACGACGATGAAAAGAAGGAATTCCTCGATGATCTAGGTCTGGAAGAACCGGGTTTGAACCGTGTCGTCAGAGCCGGCTATGCGCTGCTGAACCTGTCCACTTATTTTACCGCCGGCTTAAAGGAAGTCCGGGCCTGGACCATTCCGACAGGTGCAACCGCTCCGCAGGCAGCCGGCGTCATCCACTCGGATTTTGAAAGAGGATTCATCCGCGCCGAAGTGATCGCCTATGAAGATTTCATTGCCAATAAAGGCGAGCAGGGCGCCAAGGATGCCGGAAAATGGCGTCTTGAAGGCAAGGATTATGTCGTTAAAGACGGCGATGTGGTTCATTTTAGATTCAACGTTTGACAAATCTCGAGCGGGTATTTAAAATGCCCGCTCTTTTGAGAGACCTACTTCAAAGGCGATGTAGCTCAGCCGGTTAGAGCGTGGGATTCATAACCCCAAGGTCGGTGGTTCGATCCCACCCATCGCCACCATTTTCCTTATTTGAAGTTTTGTTTTCGCAGTATCGCCAGATACGCGACCTTACAAAATAAAGACCTATCCAAAGGCGATGTAGCTCAGCCGGTTAGAGCGTGGGATTCATAACCCCAAGGTCGGTGGTTCGATCCCACCCATCGCCACCATTCATTAAATCTGCACAAGTTCTCCCGTTTCTGTCCTCTTTTTTGATTGATACAATGCCTGATCGGCATGATCAAACAAATGTCCTGCTCAATCACGACTAGCTCGGCAATATACGCGAACTGGCTAACACCCTGACTCGGGCCGTGCTCTGGTCCGAGGCAGAGATTATCGGCAAACGGGACATTCAGTACGCGCTGCTGAAAAGGCGGCAGACAGACGCCGCGGCGGAAACCATCCTGCATCAGCCCATCGAAGGAGGCTTTGATTTACAGGCCGTCATCTCCCAAGCCGCTACGCATCCAGGGCAACGGCCCGCTCACGGTGAATCCGGCGATTTGCGCATGGCGATGATTGCCTTGGGCGTCGCGCGACAGTCAGTATTATAATATGCGCATTCGTCCCAGGAATCGCTTGGGAACGGGAACGGCATAAGCCGGATAGGCACGTTTAACTTTCTCGAAATTACAGGGAGTTAACATGACAGGCAATAACGGCCATCTGGGCGGATCAACCAATAGGCCGGTGATAGATGAAGGCACTCTCATTCGGCACCGATCGCCGGCACCTGGACCGATTGGTATCACCGCCCAAGATAGTTTGCACGTTACCCCGGAAAATGAGTCCAGAGGATTAACAGCGGGGGAGATTCAAATGGCGAAAAAAATCTTTAAGGATTCGATTAACTACGCCAGGGTTCGGGTCCACAAGGAAGGCTATTTCCCTTTTGGACTGCAGGATGCCAGGACTGCTGTGACACCTAATGGGGAGATGTATTTTCCTCCTTTAAAATTTCTAGAGGACTTCTCAATTTCTAATGATTTGAATAAATGCTGGTTTATGCATGAGATGACTCATGTATGGCAGTATCAACTGGGTTATTGGGTTAGGTTTAGGGGCGCATTCCGTCCGGGATTGGACTATAAATACACGCTTGATGCGCAGAGAAAGTTCTGTGACTACAATATGGAAGCTCAGGGTGATATCTTGGCAGATTACTTTGCGTTAAAGTTTCTTAATAATCCAAGTGCTGTCAGAAATCAGCTCAGTGCCGATTCAACTGTAACTTATTCGCTTGATGATTATGAAAGAACACTGAAAGACTTCCTGATCAATCCAGCAAGCAGTGAAAATCTACCCTGACACATGAAAATATTCTTTTATTTATCAATAGCCGTCGCGCTGCCTCTTACGCAAATCGGCGGGTGTACTCCGATAAGAAAGGAAATTGGGCAGGCTATTGTTCTACAAAGCGGCAATCTCCCATGCTTTTCCATTGAAAACACTGAAAAAACCCGAGCCGGCGAAGCAAATCTTAAAGCTATAGAGGTCATAGGTGAACAGGGCAATAAAATCTGGTTTGCAGAGTTTAAAAAATCGTCTCCGTTCACGCCAGACCAGTGCATACCTTATGGTCAAACGACTGACATATATCCAGCGAAGATGCCGGCAGAACCATTAGTACCCGGACAGGTGTATGGGGTAACGCTCTATGCGCCGATGGGAAAATATCCGTATGAGGCGCATGGATACACTGCGGACTTCTGCTTGCTTGAACGACCTGGACAAGAGATTCTTGTGCATCAAGTCCAATTTGACTCAAAAACATCGCGATGGCTACGCGAATTCTGCAAAACTGATGTGCCGAATTGATCATTAGCAGGTAGCTCCAATGAATCGCGGCATGCAATATGCCATAGCTGATCGACAGGTAATAAATTGATTATTAAATGCTTTTTCGGACTTTGGTTGAGCATCTGAATAAAGAATAAATCCTAAACTCCAGCCATGCATCCAAACAGCCAACAAAAAACACAGAATCCGCAAAGTCTAAAAGAACAATGTCCTGTGCAATCCCATGCCCTCTATGGTCAACCTGAACATGAACAGCAATAAGCTTCCCGATAACTATCCCCAATGGCTGGCAGGGCTGAAGAGACAAATCGCCTCGGCCCAGCAACGCGCCGCTTTAGCCGTCAACCAGGAGCTGATCCGACTATACTGGCAGCTCGGCGCCGACATTTTACAGCGCCAGACCGAGCAGGGCTGGGGCAGCAAGGTGATCGAACGGCTGGCTCAGGATTTGCAGCAGGCTTTTCCGGATTTAAAAGGGTTTTCGGCGCGGAACATCAAGTACATGCGCGCTTTCGCGGAAGCCTGGCCGATAACCGCGGCATCACCCTCAATTGTGCAACAGCCTGTTGCACAAATTCCCTGGGGCCATAATCTGGTGTTGCTGACCAAGCTGAAAACGCCGGAGCAGCGCCTGTGGTATGCCCATAAAACGATAGCGCATGGTTGGTCGCGCAGTGTGCTGGTGCATCAGATTGAAAGTGGCCTGATGCAGCGCGAGGGCCAGGCGGTCAGCAATTTCAGCCGGAACCTGCCCGACCTGCAATCCGAACTGGCTCAGGCAACGCTGAAAGACCCTTATATCTTCGATTTTTTGAGCATAGGCGCAGAAGCGCGTGAGCGCGACATAGAACAGGCGCTGACGCAGCATATCACTCAGTTCCTGCTGGAACTGGGCGCCGGCTTTGCCTATGTCGGCAGGCAGGTCGAACTGAACGTGGGCGGCGATGATTTTTATCTGGATTTATTGTTCTACCATCTGAAATTGCGCTGCTATGTCGTCGTGGAGCTCAAAACCGGCGATTTCAAGCCGGAGCATGCAGGACAATTGAGTTTTTATTTAAGTGCGGTAGACGCCCGGATCAAAAGCGAACAGGACGCCTCAAGCATCGGTTTGTTGTTATGCAAGACCCGCAATAAGCTGGTCGCGGAATATGCCCTGCGCGACAACAACAAGCCGATCGGCGTCGCGGAATATCAGTTGGCCCAAGCGCTGCCCGCCGATCTGGAAAATCAGCTGCCCAGTATTGAACAGATTGAGCGTGAACTGGAAGGCGATTGAGCCGGAAATTCAGTGCGTAGATTGGGTTGATAAACCCAGCTTCGAAGCCGCTCGTGCCGGGTTTCCACAAAGCACTAACCCAGCCAGTGAGCTTTAGAGAGTACAGAGACACACAGAGAAATGGCTTGCCTGGCCTCTGTGCTCTCGGCAACTGCTCCTGCGTTGCTCTACCTCCCGCATCCATGCGGTCGTCTGTGTCCTCTGTGGTTAATAAGCCTGTGTTAAAAAATTAAAAAATTTTAATTATGACCAAATCCCTCTCACATGTCATAGGCTTGGACGACGCCCCGTTCCCGCGCACGCACAAAGGCGATGTGCTGCTGGTGGGCGCGGTTTACGCCGGTCTGCGCCTGGATGCGGTGCTGAGCGGCAAAGTCAGGCGCGATGGGGCCAACGCCACGCAGACTATCATCAAGCTGATCAGCGGCTCGCGTTTCGCCGGCCATTTGCAGTTGGTGATGCTGCAGGGCATCGCCTTTGCCGGTTTCAACGCGGTCGATCTGCCGCTGTTGCATGAGGCGCTCGGCCTGCCGGTGCTGGTGGTCATGCGCAGGCGTCCCGATATGCAGACGATCAGGCAGACCCTGCTGAATCATGTGCCTGGCGGCCAGCGCAAATGGCGGTTGATCGAACGGGCAGGGCCGGTGGAGCCGGTTCGGCAGGTTTTTGTGCAGCGGATGGGGCTTACCCTGGCCGATGCCGACCGGACGCTACAGTTTCTTGCCGTCAACAGCCATATCCCCGAACCGCTGCGGACGGCTCATCTCATAGCCGGCGGCGTCACCCTGGGAGAAAGCCGGCATCGGCCTTAGCTCTGCAACCTTGAGCACCGCTGGAGCGGTGCGGGATACATGCCAACGCGGAGCATCACTGCCATTAAGTTAAGACTTGTTTCGTTCGCCCTGATCTTGTCGAAGGGTGAGCGAAACAAGTCGTTAAACTATTCATGGTTCGACAAGCTCACCACGAACGGTTTAACTTAACGGCATTGACGTGGAGCGTGGGAATGAGAGAAATTTAAACGGCCAAGTCCTGCAGTTCATCGGCTAAATCGCGGCTTAGACGATCGAGGCATTCGTTGAGCGCTTTCACCATAACTGAGTAGTCAGTGGTCGAAGCAGGAACACGGTAAGACTCCTGCTGATTCAATACCATTCCATCATTGCGCGTTATCTGCCATTGCGCCTTCAAACCTGCCTGTTTTTGCGGGTCCACATGAAATTCGAGAATATTGACGGATACCCGGAACTTTGCTCGTTCAGCCGTATTCGGATTGCTGGAGAATTCCACCTCGGCAGGCACCAGAAGCGCGAGGTTTTGGGCCAGCACGCGTCTGATATTGTGGTCCAGCTCCTCGGCCCAGCGATTGAGTTCACTCAATTGATAAGCGTTCTGGCCTGTGGCTGTCACGATCTGAGGCCTGTCTACATAATGAGGAATACGAATGGATGTCAGGATAACGATGGGCTTTTTGGCGGCTCCGGCTGGCTGTTCGAAGCTGCTGATCGGCTCCAGCATATAGAATTGCGGCGGAGGCGATGTACCGCCTATGCAGGCCGACAGAGATATAAATATAACAGACAATAAAGGAAGAAAAACGAGCCGGTTTGTGTGCATAATCAAACTCCTCTAGTTATCTTTTCCGGTAAGCACCGCTTCCGGATGGCGTTCCAGGTAGTCGGTCAGATTTTCCATGGAACGTGCGGCATCTTTGAGCGCTTCCAGGGTTTCGGTCAGTTCCGATTCAGGCCCGACGGCGCCGCCCAGTTTCGCCATCGAATCCCGTGCTCTGTCAAGGGTAGCGGTTGCGGTGCTCAAGGTCTTGTCGGTGTTGGCGACGATAGGCTTGAGGTCTTTGATCAATGCATTGGTGCTGACCATGGTTTTGCTCGTATTGGCCAGCAAGGGCTCCAGATTATGATTGAGCGTCTTTACCGTTTGCTCCATTCCCTCCAGGGTATTGGCCAGAGCAGCGGTAGATTTCCTGACGTCTTTGGAAGCGATGAAGTCTTTGATTTCGCGCAAGCTGGCCGACAAATCCCGGACTATGTCTTCCAACGGCAAATCGTGCAATCTCTTGGCCACTTCCGAGGCCGTATTGCGGAGTTCGTCCACGGTTGTCGGAATGGCAGGCACTTCCAGTAATCCTTGATATTCAAGACCGGTAAACACGGGCGGTTTGTCACGATGCACATCGAAATCTATATAAAGCAAACCCGTTAATAGGCTTTGCATCTCAAGACGGGCACGGAACCCCGCAGCAACAAGCCTGTCCCTGTTTTCTTCTCGATCTTTATGCGTCATTGCTCTGGGAAAAGGCGTTCCCCCTATGCTGGTTAAACTATTACGATCGATCTCTATCACTACCGGCTTGTATATCTTGGTGGCGTTCGGATCGATCTGTAAAACGATCTGCTTGACTTCGCCGATTTTGACGCCCTGCATTTTTACCGGCGCGCCGATTTCGAGTCCATTGAGCGAGGAATCAAAAAAGACCACGAAGCGGACTTTGTCGGCCTGAAAAAACTGCCCGCCGCCGAAGACGAAGAGCGCGATCAGCAAAAGCGCTAGAGCGCCAACCGTGAAACCGCCAATAGCAACAGGACTGATTGGTTTACTCATGGCAACGTTGCTCCCTTCTAAGGACAGGGCGAGAAATAACTTCTCTGAATTCTGACGAGCAGCTGGTGTGGGGGCGACTTAAGTCGCCCTGGGCGAATACCCTAAAGGGCACAAGTACCCTAAAGGGCATAAATAAATTCGCCCCTACATCAGCACCAGTTTCATTCGTGAACCGGAAAGTTATTTTTAACCGAATCCTATGCGGATTTATTGACATTGCTTTCGCCTCGGGTCAGAAATTGAATGATTTTGGCATCGTTCGATTCAGCCAGCAGCTTTTTGGGCGAGCCGGTCGCCCGCATGGTCTTGGTTTCGGGATCGAGGAAAACCGAATTGGTGCCGATGGCGAAGATGCTCGCCAGCTCGTGGGTGACGACGACAATGGTCGCCCCCAGCGTGTCGCGCAGGCTGGCGATCAGGTCATCCAGCAGTTTGGCGCTGACCGGGTCGAGCCCTGCCGAAGGTTCGTCGAAGAACAGGATTTCGGGATCGAGCGCCATGGCCCGGGCCAGACCGGCACGTTTTTGCATGCCGCCGCTGATCTCGGACGGGTAATAATCCTCGAACCCCGCCAGACCGACCAGGGCAAGCTTGTAGGATACGATGTCGGCAATTTCACGGCTTCCCATGCCGGTGAACTCTCCCAGCGGCAAGGCAATGTTTTCCGCCAGCGTCAGGGAACTGAACAAGGCGCCGCTCTGGTATAAAACTCCGATGCGGCGCATGATCTGAGTGCGTTCTTCGTCGCTGGCATGCCAGAAATCTTGCTGTTCGTAGAACACATCGCCTTTGGCAGGCCGCTGCAGGCCGATCAAATGCCTGAGCAGGGTGCTTTTGCCGCAGCCGCTGCCGCCCATGATGATGAAGATATCGCCATGGTCGATCGTGAAATTCAAATCCCGCTGGATCACGAAATCGCCGTAAGCCATGGTCAGATTCTTTACCGTGATGTGCGGAGCATTCATGGCTTATCCACTCAAATACCGAGCCGATCGCAGATCAGCGTAATCACCGAATCGGCTACCACGATGTAGACGATGCTGTTCACCACGGCCGCCGTTGCGGCATCGCCGACAGCCGAAGCGCTGCGTCCGCACTGCATGCCGCGCATGCATCCGGCCGTTGCGATCAGGGTTGCGAATACCAGGCTTTTGAACAGCCCGATGCTGAAATCGGTCAGATCCACGGCCTTTTGGGTTTCGTTGTAGTATTGAATCAAGGATACATCGAAGGCGCTGATCGTGACCATCGCCCCGCCCAAAATGCCCATCAGGTCGGCATACAGGCACAGCAGCGGCATCATCAGGATCAACGCCAGCATGCGCGGCAGTACCAGGAACTCCATCGGCGATATGCCCATAGTCCTGAGGGCGTCGATCTCGCTGTTGACGTTCATGGTGCCGAGCTGCGCGGCATAGGCGGCGCCGGTGCGCCCGGACATGATCACGGCCGTCATCAGCGCGCCCATCTCGCGCACCGTGCCCAGACCGACCAGATCGGCGATATAGATCTGGGCACCGAACAAAGCCAGCTGCACGGCGCCGACGAAAGCCAGAATCAGGCCCACCAGCAAGCTGATCAGCGTTACGATCGGCAGGGCCGCGGGACCGGCGTCCTGTATGCACAAGAACATATCAACAGTACGAAAGCGCGCCTTGCCCCGGACCAACGTTATGAAAGCCAGCACGGCCTCGCCGATGAAAGCGATCAGCCCCTTGGCGTCTTTAAGGCCTTTCAGGACCGTTTTGCCAATTTGGCCCAACATGGATTTTTTTTGCTCCGTGCGGCGCGCCCCGGCCCGCTCAGGCACCGCGCGCGCCAGTTTGAGCAGCGCCTGTGCGCCTTCAGGCAATCCGGAGGCATCGACTTCAATATCATGGCTCTGACAATAATCGATGATCCTGAGGAGGTAAGCCGGCAGCCGGCTGTCCCAGCTTCCAAGCTCATGCGCCTGCAGCAAAACATGGCTTGGATTTTTAGAGGCATCCAAATCCGCGAGCACCTGTTCGGCTTGCTTGATTGTCGCGCCATGGTCCCAGTTGCCGGTCAACTGTATAGCCACGGTCGAATCGTCAATCCGAATGAAGTTGACATGGCCCGATACAGCGCTGACAGCGCTCACGGCATTCTCCTGCGGGCATCGTCTTCAAGGCATTCAGATTCTGCTCGCTGGTCATGAGGTTTTTTGATAATGCCTGTCTTTAACATAAATCGTTTCCGCCTTAGTAAGAAAAGTTCATGCAAGAAAGTGTATCGCTGCCCGGATCTGACTGGGCAACAAATACCGGTAAGGCACTGATTAAGACAGCAGCGATGGCTTTTGTATCCTGGTGTTAGAGCCTGCATACCAAATCAATAAGACAATGTATGTTTACTTGTTGACAGGTTTAAGTATTTTTAAAGTAGCGATTGACTATAATTTGCGCCCCGACAAGGCAACTTATCTTCCTGCCTCAATCTCTAACTGATAAATCTGTTTTTTACTATCCCAAAATGAACAAAATCTTGCTAATGCCATTGTTATGGCTGATGGTTTTTTATGGCCCGGCAAAAGCCGACGTCATTACCGCGCCCCGAATAAATCCGGTTCAACTGGAATATCAGATTCACCTGCAGGTCAATCGCGAGCGCCAGAAATACGGCCTGGCCCCATTGGTTCAGGATGAAAAGCTGGCGTTTATAGCGCGTAATCACAGCCTGGATATGGCGAAGTACAAGTTTTTCAGCCACATCAATCCGCTGGGCGAAGGTCCGGCCGAGCGCGGTAAACGCCAGGGCTGGAACAGGCAAAAACAGATCGGCCCCAACACATTGAGAACCGGGTTATCGGAAAATATTTTCCAGAACAGTCTTTACAGCACAATATTGAAGACGATCCAGGACGGCATTACCGTTGACCAGGAATATATCTGGTACAGCCTGGAGCAGATCGCACAAACGACAGTGCAGAGCTGGATGGACAGCCCGCCGCACCGGAAAAATATCCTGTCGCCTCTGACTGACCGGCAAGGCATCGGCGTTGCCATCTCGGGCAACGATGTTTATGTGACGGAGGATATGTTTTAACGGCGCTCTAATGGAACGATGGGGCGGGTACCATTGGCAAGTTGGGCGAGCAATTGAGGAAGCTTCAGCATATCGTCAAATGACTCTGCATCTCCGGCTTGGCTTAACGGGGTTTCACCATTGCCTACATACTGGAATGCGTTCATTCCTGCCGCTGCGGCTGCCTCAATTCCAACTTCGCTATCTTCTATAACCACGCATTGGCCGGGTAAAAAACCCATCGCATTCGCTGCGTATTGGAATAAGCCCGGATCCGGCTTCCAAGAGCCAACTTCATACGAACTGAAGATATTATTGCCAAAGTAAGGCGCGAGACCGCTAATTTCGAGCGCCTGACGGATTTTCAAAGGCGGTCCGCTTGAGGCAATGCACTTGGGAAAATTCGTGGTTTCGAGCATTTCAATAACGCCGGGCATGGGTTTCAGCTCGCTAGAGAAGAGTTCCGTAACACGTTGACGGTAATGGTGTTCAAAGTTATCCGGTAAATTCTGGCAAAGATGGCGCTCAAGATCAGAAAAAATTTGGGCCAGCTTTTTGCCGCGATATCGTTGGATCAATGACTCCACGGTATCGGTCAACTGCGGAAGCAGATCAAGAAACGCTTGATTGCAAAGCCTCTCACTATCCACGAGCGTGCCGTCCAAATCAAAGATTACACAGATGAGGGTCATTTATCGAGATGCCTGACGTAGACTATAAAAATTTTCGTATATCTTCCATACTTTTTCTATTAACGACAACCAAGTTTTGATTGTTGCATTGCTACCTTGATTCTTTTTCAAATAATGGCGCAAATTCCCCATAGCCGCTTTCCTTGAGCTTGTCGGCCGGAATGAAGCGCAGCGCGGCAGAATTCATGCAGTAGCGTTTGCCGCCCGCCTCTTTGGGGCCGTCATCGAAGACATGGCCCAGATGAGAGTCGGCCAGGCGGCTGCGAACTTCGGTGCGCGTCGTGAAAAAACCATGATCTACTTTGGTCGTGATACTGTCCATGCCGATCGGCTTGGTAAAACTCGGCCAGCCTGTGCCTGAGTCGTATTTGTCCAGCGAGCTGAACAAAGGTTCGCCGGAAACCACATCAACATAAATGCCGGGCTGCTTGTTATTCCAGTACTCGTTGTCGAACGCGCGCTCCGTGTCTTCGTGTTGCGTCACGTCAAACTGCAGCGGCGTCAGCCGTTTTTTCAGCTCATCCTGCGTGGGCTTTACGAATGAGCGGGCATCCCAGGCTGAAGCCGTCGCGGCCCATAGCGATAAAGTCAGCAATAAAATGGTTTTGTTCATAGCAAACCTCCGGAAAATTACACATAGCCGCTATCGTAAGCATTGCCTTAAGACAATGTTTATTTCCGGTAATTCACGTAAAGTCGGGGAGCGAACAGAGAAAGGCAAGGGAAACTGCCGGTTCTGATGTTCGATCCCCGGAAAAGATCGGTAACGCTTAACTTGCAACGCCCAGGATCACCGCGCCGGCTTTGAATACGACGGTTGCAGGCTGGCCTTTGCGCAAGCCCAGCGTTTCAGCGCTTTCGTTAGTGACGGTGGCGGCAATCTGTTCGCCGCCGGCTAACTCGATGTCGACTTCGGCATTGACCGCGCCCGGCTTGACTTGAGTGATCGTTCCGGACAGTTGATTGCGGGCGGAAAGCCGGTAGCCGCCGAAATCGGTGACAATGATGATTTGCGGCGCCTTGACCAGCGCGATGACTTCCGTGCCGGTTTTGATTGCCAGGTTTTCCGCTGAATCTTTGGTGATCGAGGCGACAATCGTAGCGCCTCCGCTCAGACCCACATGCACTTCGGCGTTGACCGCGCCGATAATGACTTCTTTGACAGTGCCTTTGAATTGATTGCGTGCACTTGCTTTCATGATAAAACTCCCTATTTAGTATTGATTAATTCAAGATCGAGGTGCCTTTGATCTGCACATAAACCCCCATGCCGACCTGCAAATCCAGCAATATTGCCGATTTGCGGGTGATGTGCGCCAGCAATGCCTGAGTGCCGATCCGCAAGCGCACCACGGTCTGGCCGTCGTGACTATTGGTCAGGCCTGTGATAGTGGCGAGAAGGACATTGAGAATGCTGGTGGCGTTCGGCGCCTCAAGGCAGATGCTAACATCCCGGGCATAAATTTGCACGCGCAGTTGTGCGCCGGCATCGGCATCGATGGACGGCAGACTCAGCGTGCCGCCGACAAAAGCGACGTGAGTCAGATGGTAATCGATTTCGTGCTCAACGACGGTAACAGGCCAGACCGTGGCCGCTTCTCTGTCATGCGCCAGCGGCACATCAAGACGGCTCAGCGTTTCCGCCAGCGGCCCCGAAGCCAGCGCCCGGCCTTCGGCCATAATCACCAGAGTGTCGGCCAGTTGCGCGACTTCCTGCTGGGAGTGCGTGACATAAAGCACCGGAATGTTGAGTTCCCTATGCAGACGGATCAGAAACGGCAGGATTTCCTGTTTGCGCTGGGAATCCAGCGCCGCCAGCGGCTCGTCCATCAGCAGCACTTCGGGGTTCAGGGCTAGCGCCCGGGCTATGGCGACGCGTTGCCGCTCGCCGCCCGATAGACCTTCGGGCATTCTGTTCAATAGATGGCCGATGCCCAGCAGTTCGATCACCTGTTGCAGATCGACCGCGTCCGGTGTTTTGCCGATCCGTTTCAGGCCAAACTGCAAGTTTCCAGCGACGGTCAGATGCGGAAACAGGCTGGCCTCCTGAAATACATAACCCAGAGCCCGTTTATGGGTCGGCACAAACACGCCGCGCTCGCTGTCTTGCCAGATCTTGCCGTTGATTTCCAGAAAGCCTTGAGGCGCGCGCTGCAGACCGGCAATGCAGCGCAGCAAAGTGGTCTTGCCGGAACCGGACGGGCCGAACAGCACAGTAATGCCCGAACCGGGCAGGTACAGATCGACGTCGAATTGAAATTCGCCGTAATCGAGAAGAAAGCGGGCGTTGATAGTCTGGATCATTTAAGTTGATGGGCGACAGGGTGGGTTTTCAACACGCTGTACATCAACAGCAATACCGAGAATGAAAACGCCAGCAGGCCGCCGGCCAGCCAGTGCGCCCGACCGTATTCCAGCGCTTCGACATGATTGTAGATCTGCACCGACACGACCCGCGTCTTGTCGGGAATATTGCCGCCCACCATCAGCACCACGCCGAATTCGCCGACCGTATGCGCAAAGCCCAGGATCGTGGCGGTCAAAAAGCCGGGCCGGGCTAAAGGCACCACGACATTGAAAAAAGTATCCAGCGGACCGGCGCGCAGCGTGGCCGCCGCTTCCAGGGGCCGATCGCCGATGGCGGCAAAGGCGGCCTGCAAGGGCTGCACGACGAACGGCAGTGAATACAGGACCGACGCCACGACCAGGCCGCCGAAGGTGAACGGCAAGGTGCCCAGGCCCAATTGGGTCGTCAGTTGGCCGATGGGACCGTGCGGCCCCATCAGCACCAGCAGATAAAAGCCCAGCACGCTCGGCGGCAATACCAGCGGCAAAGCGACCAGGGTATTGCAGACGCCTTTCCAGCGCGACGTCGTGCGGGTCAGCCACCAGGCCAGCGGCGTTCCCAGCAGCAGCATCAGCAGTGTGGAAAGGCTCGCGACCTGGAAGGTCAGCCACAGGGCGCTGATATCGGCCGCATCCAGCATCATCTTGTTACCCGGCAATGCCGTAGCCGTATTTGCGGATGATCGCCAACGCTTCCGGCGATTTCAGAAATTTCAGCAGTGCCGGCGCGGCCGGGTTTTCGGCGCCGATTTTCAGCAGTACCGCATCCTGCAGAATAGGGCTGTGCAGGTTGTCGGGCACAATCCAGCCTGAACCGCTGGCAATTTTGCCATCTTTAATGGCTTGCGACAGTGCCACGAAACCGAGTTCGGCGTTTCCGGTACTGACGAACTGATAGGCTTGGGCAATGTTTTCACCCTGCACGAGCAAGGGCTGGAGTTTTTCCAGTACGCCCTTGTTTTTCATCAACTCGATCGCCGCCGCGCCGTAAGGCGCCAGTTTGGGATCGGCCAGGGCCAGATGCTTGAAACCGCCTTTGTCGAGAATCTGCCCCTGATCGTCGACCAGACCTGGCGTGGCCGACCATAAAACCAATTTGCCGACGGCATAAGTGAAGCGGCTGCCAGGCACAGCCAAGCCGGCTTGCTCCAGCTTGAGCGGCTTTTCGTTGTCGGCCGACAGAAACACTTCAAACGGCGCGCCGCTCTCGAATTGAGCGACAAATTTGCCCGAGGAACCGAATGACAGCTTGGCGCTGTGGCCGGTGGCTTTCTCAAACGCCTCGGCGATTTCGGTCATCGGCTGGCTGAAGTTGGCTGCGACTGCGACCAGCGTGGTTTCGGCATGCGCAATCGCATTGAGAGAAAACAGACACAAAATCAGCAGGGCGCTCTTTAAAGAATTAAATGACATGGCTTATCTCCAAAATAAAAATGCCCGTTGCAGTGCGCAACTATGAATCAAGCGCTGCAAGGGCGGCATGATACTAAAACCGAAACAAACTCTGCACATAGAAATAGTCAACATCCTTGGCTTCCGGCGCCGATGGCGCGTTTTTGGCAAAGGTGCCCTTGAACAGATGCGCCCAGCCGGTTTCCAGATTCAGGCTGCTGTTGACATCCCAGCGTGCCGATAACTCCAGTTGCTGGCCGATGTAATTACCGGTCTTGCCGGTCTTGTCACGTAAATTGGCACTGGTCCAGGCGTCCTTGTCTTCAGCCAGCCAGAAAAACCGATGAGCTAAGAAAGCTTGCACGTCGGAACGCGGATTAATGCCGATCCGGTAGCCCGGCGTATTGATATTGCTGCGGGCAAAAGCGCCATAGATGCCGGTGGGGCCGAAGTCAAAGCGGCGCGCGCCGAACAGGGTATCGAAGCGCTGGTCCTTACCGTCGTTCGGGTCGTGATCGCCGCTGGCGTAATCGTATTCGAGCGCCAGGCGCGGCGTCCACGGCATGTCAAAGGTATAGCCGACATCGAGGTGCTGGAACCAGGCGGAATGGTCCAGGTCGCGGCCGTCGTTGGCAGCGGTTGTCGCGCGTACCGTACCGAATTGGCCGATGGTTTCCGATTGGAAATCGAAGCTCGCTTTGGTAGGTTTGATGTAAAAACGCATGCCGGGCGTGAAGAAGCGGCGGTTGCGCGTCGGATTGCGTTTGCGGTCACCTTCGTCCAGGTGATACAGATACAGCTCGGCGTTCATTTTCCAGGGCAAATCGTAGACTTCCAGGAAGCCGCCGGAGAACCAGGTCTGGTATTCTGGCTCGTCGAAGCTGTGGAAATGGTCGAGTAGCTGTGTTGAATCATTAGGATAACGGCCGACCGGCATGGTGACGAAAGCATTGAATTGCCATCTGTCGTAGTCGAGAACCCGCAGCCGCACACCGTCAAAGCTGTTGATGGTATTGCGGAACACGTTGCGGGCCACCAGGCGGCGGCTGCCGAAATTCAGCGTCTGGCGGCCGGCGATGACTTCCGCGCCCAGGCCGCTGTAAGCGACATTCTGATCGGCCCAGGCCAGGTAACCCTGGATGAAGTCGGCTTCGTCGACATGAGTATTATTGATGCCGGAGCCTTGATCCGCACCGAATTGCCTGGCATCCAGAAATTCACCGCCAGCGCGGAAATGGCCGAAGCGCGCTTCCATCCACAGGTCGTTTTGCAGCGGAATCTGCTGGTCTCCGCCCTGGCTGTTGGCGCGGAAAGTGCCATCCATGGTTTCGTAGCGGGTGCGTTGCTCTAGAGATACTGACAGCCACTCCGGTAAATTCAATGCATCATGCAGATTCCAGACCGGTTTTTCGTATTTGCCGTAGCCGGTCAATGCATCGCGCATTTGGCTGGAAAATACGGAGAAGGGCGGTTTGGTGTAGCTTTTCTTTTCTTCTGCCGCCTGGGCAGTATTGCTGCCCCCCATGTAAATGCTGCCGGCGATAATTAAACTGAGTGTATGGCCAGCAGTAATGCCGATAATATGCTTTCTTTGCACGGTCAAACCTATAATTATTGTGGGTACGGAATCTATATAGCAACACTTACTCTGAAAGCCCCAAAATAAGCATCGATCTAGTTTAACACGTTATGTATACTAGTATATAACGATAATAGCTTTTAAGCAAATGGCGTACCAATTATTGAGATGGCACATGTTATTGAGTTATATCAGTTATTATTGTTGTGTCAGAAAATAAATAATGTTGGGTTTCAAACATTTTGTTATGTTTTGTAGGTTGAGTGATGGAACGATTATTCAATTGTTTTTTCATCCACAAAGCGCCATAGCAATTCCAAAAAGCGGATAACCGCTTGGCGCTTTCTGGCTGACAAACCGACATAGTGTTGCTGGACGGGCAGCGGGCAGCACCTCCCCCGTGCCATGGCTCAGCTTCCTCCAAGTTGCACGCGCCATTCCCAACCGGCGGCTTGAACCGCAAAAGGCCGTATTTTATAGATCGTTATGTATAAAAGTAAATATCGAAGATGAAAGGCAGATTGTTGCTTGGAATTAAATTACTGTAGGAATTTATCAGCTTGAGTAGCACGACAGGCCTCCTGCATTTTGAAGAAAAAGAAGCACTTCATGGCCGCGTTACTTGTGTTCCATGGGTAAAAGACAACTGTCTGATGGCGCTCAGCATGCTCGCGTTTTTCGCCCTGGCAGGGGATGCACATGATTGACTCAAGGCGACGCTGAAAATGCCTGCGGCATCAATACCGGCTCAGCGATGAAGTCTTCGGGTTGCTTACCCGTCAAACTGTTCAGGAAGTCTACCAAGTCATGGACTTCCTGATCGGTCAGTTCTCTGCCGAGTTGTACTTTGCCCATGACGCGTACCGCTTGCGGCAGGGTAGCGACCGAACCATCATGAAAATACGGCGGCGTCATGGCGACATTACGAAGACTGGGCACTTTGAAGACGTACTTATCGGCGGGATTTTTGGTGGCGGTGAAACGGCCCTCATCAATGGGTTGGCTGCCCGTTTGCGTCCAGTAGTCCTCAACGACGCCGAATTTCTGAAATGAAGAACCGCCGATTCCCACGCCGTTGTGGCAGGACGCGCAGCCGAGCTCGATGAAGGTCTTTAAGCCATTCTGCGCTTGGGGAGCCAAAGCCTTGGCATCGCCTTTGAGAAAGACGTCGAATGGCGAGGGTGTCACCAAGGTACGCTCATAAGCCCCGATCGCCTTGCCCCAGTTGTCAGGCTTCACCGGTTCAGGATCGTTCGCAAAGGCTTGTTTGAATTCCGCCTCATAGCCGGGCAGGGCCTTGATCTTGCGGATGACCGCTGCAAAGTCGGAATTGCCGAAACTGGCATGCCCGATCAGCGATTTCATCGCCTGCTCCTCCACGTTTTGACGCTCGCCGGTCCAATGGGCCTTGAACTGGAGCGCAGCATTGAGCACAGTGGGCGCATTGTGGGCATTCAGGCGATGCTCGACGCCGACCGATTTCGCCAAGGCATCAGTGCCGTAGAGGGCGGGACGGTGGCAGGTCGCACAGCTCACGGTACCGTCGAGAGACAGCCGGGGGTCAAAAAACAACTTCCTGCCCAGCGCGACACGCGTGGTATCGATGGGAAACTCATCGGTCGCCATATCTTGAGGGAGCGGCTTGAATACCTGATGGACTTTTTCCATCAAGGGCGCTTGTGCCTCCCGAGCCTGGGCCGTTAGTGCAAGAAGCGCTATTGCCCAAGCCATACCCGATGTCCAGGAGGACGATTTACTTGTTGCTGTCAATGGATGACTAGTCATATGCGTGCCCCACTTAATCTAATTTCGGCGTAAAGCTGGCCAGATCATTAAGACCGAGCATGCGCTCAAGATCACCCACTTCGGCGACGATCTTCTCGAACCCCTCCTTGCCAAATAGCGCATGTTCCTTATTTTCGAAGGCCTCGCCCAAGGCGGCATATTCATGGGCGGAAACGAGAGAACGAAAAGCCGGGAACAGCACCGTATCTTCGCGTGCGGCATGAGGCCGATACATGCGGACGAACAGGCGCAGGGCGGTGCTCAGCTTGTCACGTTCTGCCGGCGTCTTGACAGTCTGGAGCGTGGTTCCCTTGATGACATCGGTCAACTGGCGTCCGGCCCGATGCTGAGTGCGCAGTACCTGCACGAGATCGGTCAGTTTCCCGGCTTTCTCGAAACGTGGAAAAACGTAGTCTTCTTCCAGCTTTCCGTGATAATCCTCAAGAAAGCGGCGGACCAGATCGGCGCCTTTCGACAACACTTCGGGCGGGAAATCGGCGTTTTTTGGCAGACGCCGCCACAGGATTTCGTCGTAAATAAGCAGAATACGGTCGAGCACGCCATGTTCGCGCATCAGGTCTTCCACCGGAGACACTTCTTCAACCGTATCTTGCTTTTTTTGTTTTGCGGCGTCTTCTCGGGCAAAGGCCAAAGCCGGCTGTGCGAATACCGCCGCTCCACAAGCCAAAGTGCCAGCCTTTTGGATAAATTGCCTACGTGAGGTGTACTGCATCATGGTCAATCTCCTCATTATGTTAGTCGAACGTATTTTTCAGAAGTGGGGTTAAACAAGTTATCGGATGAAGCGCATCCGGAATCATCTTAGGCCTCATGCTATCGGCATCCGGCCAGCTCACGATTCTGCTTTAGACGGCTTTGATCATCGTTTTTGGGCTTGCACCAGCGCATTGCCGAGCTACTGCCGTGGTGTATCTACAAGACTAAATGGCCTGAGAGACTAAATCAGGCCGGATGCCAGCCCGACTCCGATCAATAACATCGCCAGCGCAACGATAATCTGCACAGCCTGCAATGTGACTTTCCGCAGCGCCTGCCGGCCCACGAACGAGCCGATAAAGGCGCAGAGTGTGCCTACCACAACCGGCGCGATCAGCTTCTGAGATTGCGCCAGGTGGTCCGCCGCGATGTCGGTTCCGTACACGATCAGGCGTGAGGCATCGACGATCACTGCAGCAACCACACCGGTCGCCACGAAAGCTTCTTTCGACAGACCCGCCTTGATCAGAAAGGCCGAACGCAGCGCCCCTTGATTGCCGGACAGGCCGCCAAAGAATCCAGATAGCGCGCCGCCCAGCGGTAGCCAACGCGACGGAAACGCCAAAGCCTGAAAACGGGGCCACAATTCCAGCAGTGAGAACGCTACGAGCAAGAGGCCGACGACCGCCTTGACGACCGTAATCTCGAAGGTCGATTCGCCGAGAGTATAGTGCGCTAGAGGCGGCATTTTATCGAACAGATTGAGGAGACTTGCTCCCACTATAGCCGCAATGGCAGCCGGCACGCCGAAGCGCACCACCACCTGCCAGTCAGCCTGCTTGGCCAGCAAGCCGAACTTGAAGATGTTGTTGGCGAAGTGCACCACAGCCGTGGTGGCGATGGCCAGCGACACCGGAAAGAACAGCGCGAATACCGGCATCAGGATGGTACCGAGGCCAAATCCGGAAAACAGTGTAAGGCCGGAAGTCAGCAGCGCCACGGCGCCAATCAGAATCAGTTCCATGGGAGAGCCTTATCTATAATCGAATTTCGTTATCGATTTTGATTATTATAAGCCACCTTTGTTTCAAAGCGAGAAAGCAAACGCATGACGATTATCCACCCTCATGACCGCAGCCCATGGTCAATCTTTCTCATTTTCCTGCGCCTGGGGTTAACCTCCTTCGGCGGTCCCATCGCGCACTTGGGCTATTTTCGTGACGAATTCGTGACTCGCCGCCACTGGCTGAGCGAACGCAGTTATGCGGATCTGGTGGCGCTGTGCCAGTTCTTGCCGGGGCCGGCCAGTAGCCAGGTCGGGATCGCGTTAGGCCTGTCGAGGTCGGGGTA
This sequence comes from Methylobacter sp. Wu1, assembly GCF_036553575.1. Taxonomy (NCBI): domain Bacteria; kingdom Pseudomonadati; phylum Pseudomonadota; class Gammaproteobacteria; order Methylococcales; family Methylococcaceae; genus Methylobacter; species Methylobacter sp. Wu1. The sequence goes on from NZ_JAZHOC010000057.1 coordinate 39,260, forward strand.
TAGCGGGGCGCTGGCGGCATGGGCGGGATTTACGCTGCCTTCAACGATCGCATTGATCTTATTCGCATTGGGCATTGCCAATTATGGCGATGCTGTCGCACCCGGTGCGCTGCATGGCCTGAAAGTGGTCGCGGTCGCCGTGGTTGCTCAGGCGATATGGGGGATGGCTCGCAGCCTGTGCCCGGATACGCCGCGTGTCTCGCTGATGGCGATTGCCGCCTGCATCGTCTTGCTTGAACCTTCGACTTGGGGCCAGATCAGTGTGATTGCCGGTGCCGGCATCGCGGGCCTGCTGCTGTTCAAACCTGTGCAGGCGACTACACATGATCCGCTGCCGGTCACGGTCAGCCGCCGGGCTGGAGTTCTCTGGTTGTCGCTGTTCTTTGTCTTGCTGGCTGTGCTGCCGATGTTGGCCAAACTGCTGCCGGGGCAGACCCTGGCGATGGTGGATGCGTTCTATCGAGCGGGATCACTGGTGTTCGGCGGAGGCCACGTCGTGCTACCGTTGCTGCAGGCCGAAGTGGTGCCCTCGGGTTGGGTGAGCAATGAGTCCTTCCTGGCGGGTTATGGAGCAGCCCAAGCGGTGCCCGGTCCTTTGTTCACCTTCGCCGCATTCCTTGGGGCTTCGATGAACACCGGACCTTCCGGCTGGATCGGCGGCCTGATTTGCCTATTGGCGATTTTCACGCCGTCCTTCCTACTGGTCATCGGGGCACTGCCATTCTGGGAGCAATTGCGCCGCAGCGTGGGCATGCAAGCGGCACTGGCCGGCATCAATGCGGCCGTGGTCGGCCTGCTGCTGGCGGCGCTGTATCAGCCCGTATGGACCAGCGCCATTCATCAGCCGCAAGACTTCGGGTTAGCGCTAGTCGCCTTCATCGCGCTGATGTTCTGGCAGCTTCCGCCGTGGCTGGTTGTCGTCGGGAGCGGCACGGCAGGTTGGCTGCTGAGTTTCATTCTGTGAGGCCGAGAACATGACCGACAAAGACCTTTATGGCGGCCTGATCCGCCTGCACATTCTGCATCATGCCGCCGAGGAGCCCATCTTCGGCCTCGGCATCATCAAAGAGCTGCGGCGATATAGTTACGAGATGAGCGCCGGGACGCTGTACCCGATTGCACGGGTTAGAGAAAAAAGGCTACCTCTGCGTCGAACGGGCCGTAGTGAATGGCAAGATACGCAAGTACTATCGGATTACCGACCGGGGCCGTGTCGCCCTGGAAGATATCAAGCCCAAGCTGCGGGAGCTGATGGCAGAAGTGCTGGGCGATCAGGGATCTGCCAACGGCTCCGGATCAGTCGAGTAACGCCATGCAAGCGTAGTGATCGAAATGCTGAAGCGGAGATTCTCATGAATCAGAGAATGAAAATTAGCACTAAAGTCCACGACCTCGGTCAGCGTCTGGCACACGATCAACGGAGGCCCGCTCATCTGCGACAAAAAGCCCTACTTGCCGCAGTGCAAGGACCTATGAGGTCGAGGCTTACTCTTTCGTAAGCACGATGCCGGAGGCTGGCGCCTCCGGCAGAAGCCGAGCCAGCTGACGAGTGGTGACAGTCCTGTCGATAGAGTGCTGTCGCGCTGGCGGTACTTTTTAAACCTGTCTCAATCCGACTGATGCGCAACATCAGTTACACAAACAAAAAGCGGGGGAGTTGCGGTTTGATTTCCATGAAGGATGCTTCAGTAGGTTTTGTAAGGAAGAAATTTTCCTGACATAGTGATCTTGACGCGGTCGCCATTCGGATCGGGCTCACGGGTCAGATCCATCTTGAAATCGATGGCGCTCATGATGCCGTCGCCGAACTCTTCCTGGATCAGTTCTTTGAAGGTCGTTCCGTACACATTGATCAATTCGTAGAAGCGATAGATCAACGGATCGGTCGGAATGCTGGTGGGCAACGAGCCCTTGTAAGGCACAACCGTCAGCCACTGCCTCTCCTCCTCGGCCAGATCGAACAGTTCTCCCACCACGGCAGCTTGTTCATTTGTGAGCGTCATCTGGCCCAGACAGGCGGCCGTGACCCATTCCTTGCTCAGGCCAACCTTTGCCGCGACGTCAGCCCATTTCAGCCCTCGTCTGACTTTCGTGATGATGATTTTCTCAGTGACTTTGAGTCTGTTCATTGGGTTCTCCCGGTATGTGAAAAAACGCATAGAGGCGGTATGGATGGATAGCGATTCATGAGGACTTCTTTCATTAATATGTCGACAAAATTGCTTCAGAATCGGGAAAGCTGACGCAGGGCAGCAACAGAAGCAAAGGCCAGGCTCGATCCAGGCTAGCTTCATGCAGGATAGAGAAGGGCTTGGCGGAAGGGCTTTGCCGCTATTTCTTGTTCTATTTCTGAGCGCCACAGGTTAAGCTCTTCCCCAAGTTGGTTAAAGGGATGCAGGCATTAATTGCCGCATTCCGCTTTCAGGTCAAACGACGGTTATCAATTCTTCTTGAATTTAGCCGCTTCTTCCGACCCGCCGGTGGCGTCGCCTTTGCTGTAGGAATGCGCACCCACGCCCGCCAGCTGGCCGCCTTGAACCACCAGATACTCGTTGCGGATGGGCCGGCCCTCGAAGTAGCATTCCAGTATCTCGCGCACGCCGGCTGCATAGCGCGTCTGCGCCGACAGGCTGGTGCCTGAAATGTGCGGCGTCATGCCGTGATGCGGCATCGTGCGCCACGGATGGTCGTTCGGCGCCGGCTGAGGAAACCAGACATCGCCGGCATAGCCCGCCAATTGACCGCTTTCCAGGGCGCGGACGATGGCGTCGCGATCGCACAATTTGCCGCGCGCCGTATTGATTAGGTAAGCGCCGCGTTTGAAATTCTTCAGCGTCTGCTCGTTGATCATGTGCTCGGTTTCAGGATGCAGCGGGCAGTTCAATGTCACGACGTCGCACACCTTGGTCAGGCTGTCCAGGCTGGTGTGATAGGTCAGGTCGAGTTCCTGCTCGACCGATTCCGGCAGGCGATGGCGATCCATATAATGCAATTTCACACCGAAAGGTTTGAGCAGGCGCAGTACCCGCAGACCGATACGGCCGGCAGCCACAGTACCGACTTGCATCGCTTCCAGGTCGTAGGAGCGCGCCACGCAGTCGGCGATATTCCAGCCGCCTTTGATCACCCAGTTGTAGGACGGGATATAGTTGCGCACCAGCGCGAGCGTCGCCATCACCACATGCTCGGCAACGCTGTTGCTGTTGCAGTAGGTGACTTCGGCGACAGTAATGCCGCGCTCCATCGCCGCCTGCAGGTCAGTATGGTCAGAGCCGATGCCGGCCGTCACGATCATCTTGAGATTTTTCGCCTTGGCGATGCGTTCGGCCGTCATGTAAGCCGGCCAGAACGGCTGCGAAATCACGATGTCGGCATCATGCAGTTCGCGGTCCAGAACGCTGTCGGCGCCATCCTTGCTGGAGGTGATGATAAATTGGTGGCCGTTTGATTCCAGATACTTGCGCAGGCCCAGTTCGCCGGACACGCTGCCAAGCAGGGCGCCGGGCTTGAAGTCAATGGCCTTGGGCGTCGGCAAGGTTTGCCCGTCCGGGTAACGCTCCGGCTGCGGGCAGTCATCCCGTGCGTAGGAAGTCGGATAACCGTCGATCGGATCATCGTAAAGAACACAAATAATTTTAGCCATTTTTCCATCTCCATCATGAGTTGAATTTTGAAGATCGGTCCTGATCTTTGATTGATCGGGACCGGAGTTTATCCTGGCCAGATGACAATATTGCCCGCTTTACCGGTGACGGGCGTCTTATCGTTTGGAGATATCGCTTGATAACTCGCGGTTATCATTGAATCGAATCGTTATTGCTGCTTCGGATCACGATAGGCAACTCCGGACCCTCCCAGACCGCAATAGCCCAGCGGATTTTTTTTCAGATAATCCTGATGATACGCTTCGGCGGACGTATAGTTTTTCAGCGGAGCAATTTCAGTGGTAATGGGCTTGGTGATGCCGGCCGCTTTTAAATTGGTTTGATAGATGTCCCGTGTTTTCTCCGCCAGCTGCCGTTCTTCATCGGTACGATAAAAGATGGCACTGCGGTAATTGCTGCCTACATCGTTGCCCTGGCGATTGCCCTGGGTGGGGTTGTGGTTTTCCCAAAACTGAATCAGGACCCGTTCAAGCGTCGTCTGCCTGGGGTCGTAATAGACTTTGACCACTTCCGCATGGTTTTTGACGGCTTTGCCTTCCTGTATGGATTTTTCGGTATCGTGGAGTGCCTGGTAGTTGGGGTGGGCGATATCGCCCCCGGCATAGCCGGCCTCAACATCCAATACGCCTGCCAAGGCTTGCATGCGTTTTTCCGCGCCCCAGAAACATCCCATCCCCAGGACGATATAAGAGGTATCAGGACCGACAGCCGCTTTATTCAGGGAAGGATTGCCGCTTTTGCCCGCAAGCACTGAAGAACTCAGCAATACGCCAGTTGCGATCACTAAAACGCCTATCATAGGTAAAGACCAAAATGCTCGATGCCATCTGTTCACAAATATGTCCTTCTTTATACCGTCAGTTACATAATGGAGCCACTCAGCTCCGTCTACGCTGTTTGATCGCGTTGAATCGACATTGGTTGCGGTTGCCGGTGAAAATTATTTACTCGGCGGAGGTAGTGACCAATGCCGTTAAGTTAAGACTTGTTCCGTTCGCCCAGCTCCTTCGACTACGCTCAGGACTAAAGGCTCTGTCGGAGGGAAAGGGGAACAAGTCGTTAAGCCATTCATGGTTCGACAAGCTCACAACGAACGGCTTAACTTAACGGCATTAGGGCAGTGATGCCTCCAAAAAGTACGATGCCTTGTAAGTGCTTTGGAGAGTGGGCTAATAGTTCATAGCGATCAGCGAATCGAACCTGTGTTGCAGATTCAGATGATGGGCAATGTGCCAAACCGCATCCTGTAACGGCGACGCCAATTCCTGCCGGCGGGCGATCAGGCCGATTTCCCGCGACAGTTCCGGAAGCAACGGCAGGGCAGTGACTTCCTGGCGCATTTCAAACAGGTTCAACAGGCTGTGAAGCACCACGCTGTACAGAGTGGCGTTGCGGACATGGGCATATAGGGCGAATACCGAATCGGTTTCCAACACCACATTGGGAATGATGTCCGCTTCGCGGAAGGCCGCATCGATCAGGCGGCGGTTTTGCATGTTCTGGGTCAACAAGCACAAAGGCAACTCCGCCAAATCTCGCCAGCACAAGTTGCTTTTGATCAAGTGAGGGGCAGGGCTGCGGGCCAGCAGCACATGCCGTTCACGGTATAGCGGTAAAGTTCTGAAACCTTTGAGTCTGGGGTCATCCAAATAGGTCAGGCCCAAATCCAGCTCGAAACTATCCAGTTGGCGAATCATCTCATCGTAGCTCAATGAAACCAATGTGATGCCAACGCCGGGATAATCATGCTGGAACGGTTCGGTCAATAACGGCGTCACCGCCAGCGTCGTGGGAATGGCGCCGAGGCGGAGCGTGCCGGTGAGCTGCCGGTGACACTGCGCCGCTTCCTGTTTCATGGATTCCCAGTCTTGCGCCAGCATTCGTGCCCATTTCAACAGGCGCTCGCCGTCAGCGGTAAAGCCATGAAAGCGCTGGCCGCGTTGAACGATGGTAATGCCCAGTTCTTCCTCAAGATGCTGGATGGCGGAGGACAAGGCTGGTTGGGAAACATGGCACGCTTCCGCCGCCTGGCCGAAATGTCCGGTTTTCGATAGCGCCAGCAGATAATGGATTTGACGGATGAACATAGTGGCATTACAACGATTCCAAAAAGCGGATAACCGATTGGCGTTTCTCGGCCGGTAGCCCGGCAAAACGTTGCCGAGCGGGCAGCGCTTCGCCCCCATGCCATAGCACGGCTTCCGTCAAGCTGCGCGCGCGGCCGTCATGCAGGAAATAACTGTGCTCGTTGATGCGCGCCGTCAGGCCGATGCCCCACAATGGCGGCGTGCGCCACTCCCGCCCACCGGCTTGAAAGTCGGGCCGCTGGTCGGCCAGTTCATCGCCCATGTCGTGGACCAGCAGATCGGTATAGGGATGCAGGGTTTGCCCGGACAGGGCCGGCTGCGGCGGAAATTCGCCGGTCGTCAAAACCGGTACGTGGCAAGCGGCGCAGCCGATGGCGGTAAATGTTCGTTCGCCTTGCTGCACCATCGGATCATCGGCATCGCGCCGAGCCGGGACTTGCAGCAGGCGCAGATAGCCCAGCGCGGCATCGAGCTGGGCATCGGTCAATTCGGGCTGCCGGGCTGATGGCGACTGTTTACAGGCGATTTGAACCGCTGTGCAGTTCTCCTTGGGATGCAACGATGAGGTAATCCCCATGTCGCCGACAAAAGCGCCGGCAATTTGCTGCCTGAGCGTGGCGACATTGGCCTTGAGGCCGAAACGCCCGATAGCCGGACGCTGCCGTTCGGCATCCCAGACATGATTGGGATGGCCATTGACGCCTTGCTGACGGCCTGCTTCAGCCAAGTGCAAGATGGTCTGGTCAGAGATGGCTTCCAGCAAGCCCAAACCGAATACCGGCGGTCCGACGCGCGGCGAGAACCGGATGTCGGCGTTTAACGGCCCGTATTGCAGGTCGGTGAATTGGTATAACGGCGTTCTCAAGCCGACGGTTTCACCGTCCGGCAGCGTCACGCTCTCTTCGCGGTAATCGACGCGCACCCAACCTTCGCCAGGTACGCCGGGAACGCCTTGTTCGTTCAACTGGTTGCCGTAGACAGGGTGCGGCAAGGGGGCGCCATGCGGGTCTTGCCCCGGCAGGCTCAGGCGCACCAGCATCGAACGCATGGCCTGCTGCGGATTTTCCGGCGGCTGCCCGCGCCCGTTCTTGGGATGGCAGGACAGGCAGGACAATTGGTTGTAAAGCGGGCCGAGCCCGGCGATTTCTATATCTTGGGCCGGCGGCACAACCCAGCTCTGCCGGAACAGGCTGCGGCCGCGCAACGCTTCGGCCCGTTGTTCGCGCGTTACCTCCGGATTGATCCGCGAGTAGGCCTCGCGCGTGGCATCCGCTATTTCGAAACTGCTTGCGGCTTGAGCCGCTTGCAGGCTCGTCAGAGAGCCGCTCAATGCCAACAGGATTACCAGGGCGCGCGTCATTATGGCTCCAACTGCTTTAGCAGGTGTTCAGCTTCGGCATAACGGCTGTCGATCTCCTGGCGCCAGGATTGTTCCAGCATCCGAGCTTTTGCTTCGGCTTTCGCATCGGTCGATCGGTCGGCGAATATCTGTTGCATGGCCGGGTTTTCAGCCGTTTTCGCATCGACAGGCACGGCCGTCAGCAACTGTCGAATCTTCGCCAGACGTTCGTCCTTGCCGGCGGCTTCATGCGTGCGCAGCTTCTGCCAGAGAGTTTGCAGGCGCGGGTGATGATCGGTGAACAGCCGGTCAAACAGCGCATTGTTCAAAGCCAGGAGCGGCAATGCGCGGACCGGATCGTAAACGACCGGATGCAGATCCGCCGCCGCGAACGGGTTGTAGTATCCGTCAGGCTTGTCCGCGTAAACGGCGGCCCGTACCGGCAGTTTGCGGATGTCGGGATGGAACAGCCGTTTCTGGCCGGCGTTCGATAGAACGAAAGCCACAAACTGACGGGCGGCATCGGTGTGTTGGCTGGCGGCCGTGATCGCGATATGGGCCGGCGAATAGGCGGCCGGTTCGGGATAGACGAATTGCAGCGGCGCGCCGTTGGCGATGGCCGAGGCGGTGAAAAAGTCGATGGCCGGCCCAATGCCGCGCTCGCCGGAACCGATGCTGTCAGTGATGAAGGTGGCGCCGGATTCGACCAGGCGGGCATTGGCGGTGATGCCGGCCAGTATCGCCCAGCCCTGGTCCCAGCCGTATTGCTGCAGGACGCTGTCGATCATCATCGGCGCGAAGCCGACCTTGGACGGCACCGGCAGAGCCAGATGCCCTTGATAACGCGCATTGGCCAAGTCTTGCCAGGTTTTCGGCGTCGGCAGGCCATGCTTTTGCAGATAAGCCGGATTCACCGCGAAGCCGTAACCGGCCGTTTCGGTGGCGCAAAAATAGCCGTCCGGGTCGGCCAGCGGCATCGCGCCGAGATGATCGCCCAATCCTTGACGGCTTATGCCGAGCTTCTGCCAGGCGCCTTGCCGTTTCAAGACCGTAAAATTATGCAGCGAGGCGGACCAGTAAACATCGACGCCGCCTTGTTTAGGCTGGCTCAAATACGGCAGCGCATCATGCGGCATGCGCCATAGCACCGCCAGATCGATGTCCGGATAGGCGCGCTCGAAAGCGGTTTCGAAACGGGACACCACATCTTCCGGGTAGGCGGTCAGGACAGTCAGTTTCTCCTTGGCGGCGGCCGGAAAGGCGCTTAAGCCGATGATCAGGCCGAATAAGAGGCATAAATTTTTCATCATCGATCTCCCGATGCTCAATAACTCAGATTAAGGTTGGCGAAGTAATTCCGGCCCGGTTCCGGGAAGCCTTCTTCATAGGCGTAATTCTGGTCGGCCACGTTGTTGACGCCGAATTCGGCGCTCAACTGTTCAGTGGCGATGAAAGTAGCCTTGAGATTGCCGACGACAAAATCTTCCGCGATGCGCGTGCCGGTGGTATTGCTGTAGCGTTTGCCGTTGTATTCGGCGCTGGCGAGCAGCCGCAGGTATTGCAGCGGCTGATATTCCAGGTACGTGAAAATCTTGTGCCGGGGTGTGTCGGTCGGATAAATGCCCGGATTGCTGATGTTGTTGCGGTCCAGCCAGGTGTAATTGGCATGGGCCCGCCATTGGTCATTGATTTGCGCGGTCGCGAACAGTTCTACCCCCAGGTTTTCCTGCTGGCCGATATTCTGCAATTGAGAGCAGGGCGGGCGGCTGCAGCTGTCGTTGGGCAGGGTCACGCTTTCGATGGTGTCGTCAATCTGGCTGAAAAACAGGTTGCCGCCGTAATCCAGCCCGCCCAACGCCTTGCCGTCCAGGCCCAGTTCATAGTTCAGCGCGTCTTCCGGCTGCAGGGCGGGATTGGGCAGGGCAGTGCCCAGCCGGTAGGAAAAGCGGTCCTTGATGGTCGGGAATCGGGTCTTTCGGGCAAGGCTGGCATGCAGTTGCAGGTCGTCGGCGAGCTGGTAAAAGGCGCTGCTCTGGACGTTATAGGCGTCCTTGGTGCCGCTGAGCGGGAACGAAACCAGTTGGTTGTCGATCAGGTTCTGCGCCTGAATTTGTTTCTGCTGGTCATAGCTGGCGCCGATGACGAATCTGAGGTTATCAAGGGGTGTGTAGCTGTCTTCGATCGCATAGGAAAACAACTCGTCGGCAAAACGCTGCTGTGGCTGGCCTTTATTGCCGATTTCGCGGTGCACATCCTGCTTGTAGCTGAATGCCAGTTTCAGTTCGTGCCGGTCGAACCAGGTATTTCCGTATTCGATGCCGCCGCCGAACGTGTAGTCATCATAGCGGCTGTCGAAGGCATACGGCCGGCGCATGCTGTTGTAGCTGGCGTCGTCATAGGATTGCAGGCTGTTCTCAAAGGTATCGTGGTAAGCGCGCAGTTTTACGGTATGCGCATCGCCGAACTGGGTCCGCGACAGGAAATACACGCTCTCCTTGTCCCAGTATGGCCAGCGCCAGAAACGGGGGCTGACGGTTTTGTCGGTGCCGGCGTAAGGCGGCGTGTCCTTGCGGCCGTTTTGATTGATGTAGGTGAGGGCGTATTCGTCAGTAGCGTTGGGAGTGAGGCCAAGCTTGATATTGCCCTTGTAATCGGTATTGCCCGAATTCTCGCGGATGCCGCCGTCCTCGCTGGCGGTCGGCTTGAAGTCATCGGAAAGCCGCCAGAACTGCCTGTCCAGATAGGACGCGCCGCCCTGGATATACCACAGGCCCTGGTTCGAGCCGAAGTTCAACGCCGTCTGATAGTAATTGGCATCGAACTGCGAATCCATGCCCATGCCGGTCGTCAGATTGCCTTCCAGCTTCCGGGACGGGCGCCGGCTGACCAGATTGACGCTGCCGCCCAGCGTGTTCGGGCCATACAGGACGGAGGCATTGCCTTTGCTGACGTTGATCTGGCCAATGTCGAAGGTCGTAAACCGGTTCAGGTCGACATTGCCATCATAAGGCACATACACTGGAATGCCGTCCATGAACAGCGGCACTTGCCGGGAGTTGAAGCCGCGCAGGTAGATCAGGCGCTCGTTGCGCGCGCCTAAATTCTGCACCGAAACGCCGGGCAGCAGATCCAGGGCCGAAGCGACATCGTTACGGTTGTTGCGCGCTATGTCTTCGTAGGCGAGGGTTTCCTTATCGGAAGGCTGTTCCACTTTGGCGTTAACTTCGATAACGCCTAAATCAAAAATATCATCGTCGGCCAATGCCCCTTTGGAGAAAGTTGTGATCATTAACAATAAAGCGGTCGTGCGCATGATTTTTTCTGTTAGATGTTGATAGAATACGGAAGGGGCTTGTGCGCGCGAATGGCTTATAATCGCGGTTTTACTTGCGCATCGATGAATATGGCAGTGCAAAAGCAAGACTTATTCGTTCCCATCCGATAAGAATAAGGCTATTTTAATTCGTTATGTATTTGTGTAAATAACGAAAATTGACAACAGTCTGTTTCTATTCAGGAGATAATGTTCAACTTAATTTTTTGCGAGGCAACCAACACGACAATGATCGGCGATTCAAACCACGACGATTTTCCAACCGCCTGGATCGAAGGCGACTTGCGGCTGGCCGGTATACTTGACAGCCGCATGATCGGCTTGCTGAAGGCTATCGATGAAAGCGGTTCCATCAACCAGGCCGCCAAGCAGGTGGGCTTAAGTTACAAGGGCGCCTGGCAGATGATAGAACGTGCCAACAACCTGGCCCCCAAAGTGTTGATTGCCACAACGACCGGTGGCAGCAAGGGCGGCGGTACCCGACTGACTGCCTCCGGCCAGGCGCTGCTGCAGCTGTTTACCCGGTTGGAGCAGCAGCATCGGCAGTTCTTGCGGCAACTCAATCAGAATCTGGTGGACGATCCCGAGATGATGCTGCTGCTTAAACCGCTGGCCATCAAAACCAGCGCCACTAACCAATTGTTCGGCACGATCACCCGCATTCAGCCCGGCGCCATTAATGCCGAAGTGATCGTCGAATTAAAAGGCGGTGAACAGATTGTCGCTGACTTGAGTTTGTCAACGCTTGACCGGCTTGAACTCAACATTGGCAAGGATGTGCTGTTGCTGATCAATGCGCCGGAGATTGGCATCGTTATCGATTTCAACCGTCAACAATTCTCGGCGCGCAACTGTCTGCCAGGCAGAGTGATTCGCTTGCAGCGGGACGACGTTGATTCGCAGGTAGCGCTCCGGTTGCCTGGCGGAGACAGTCTTATCGCCACGATAACCCAAGCCAGCGACGAATCCCTGGGATTGAAATGCGATATGCCGGTCAATGCCGTGTTCAAAAGCAATGCCGTGATGCTCGCCGTGGCGGCGCTTGAAGAATCTCATCCACCAGCGCAGTAGGTTTCTGTCTGGAAACGATAAGAGAATCTCGATCTGAGAACGGAATAGGGCGACTGAAGTCGCCCCCACAGGCTTATATCTTCCGGAATCGGCAAAGAATGCGGCAGCAAGGATATGCTGCGGTTTGGGCCATGAAGTTCAGCCATATTATTAGCAAGCCACATGAGATACAATCTTGCCAAGATTTTATAATTCATGCGAGTCATCGCTAATAATGCTGGGGGGTATTTAATAATGATTTCTAAAAGAAGAATAACAGCTTCTTCCACAGCCCGTTTTACCTGGACTGCAAGGCCCAAGTATTTTTTTCTGTGTTTATCCTTTACCGTGCTGATCGGCTGCCAAACCGACCCCGGTACCGATCTCAACAATTCCAGCGCGACGGAAGGCTTCTCGCCGAAAGATACCGACAAGCTTTTCGTCGTCGATTGTTTGCTGCCGGGCCAGGTCCGCAAGCTCGGCACCCAAATGACCTACATTTCCAGCCGTCGCCCCATCAGAACGACAGCCGGCGAATGCGAAATTCGCGGCGGCGAATATGTGGCTTATGACCGCGCCAATTTCGCATCGGCTTTGAAAGTATGGCTGCCGCAGGCGCAACAGGGCGACGCGGAGGCGCAGGTGACGCTGGGCGAGATTTATGAAAAAGGCCTGGGCGGAATGGCCGATCCCGCACTGGCTGCGCAATGGTATTTAAAAGCAGCCGAGCAGGGCAATTCCAGGGCCCAGGTCAACCTCGGTTATCTTTATGAGAAAGGCCTGGGCGTAAAGAAAGACATTCCGACCGCATTGAACTGGTACCGCAAGGCATCAGGCCTGGCAAACTCGGATCTGCAGTTTGCCTCGGTGACCGAAGCGGCTGTGGCCAATACCTATAAGGAGCAACTGGAGGAACTGCGCCAGGAGTCGCAAAGCCATGCGGAAGAAGCCAAGAGCCTGCGCAGGGAACTGGATGAGACCCGGCAGCAATTGTCCAGCCAGCAGCGCAAACTGTCGGATCTGCGCAGACAGCTCGACAATACGCGTGACAAACTCGAACAGGAACGCGGAAAATCCAATCGCAACGACGCCCTGATCCACTCCCTGGAAAAAGACCTGGAAGAGAAATTATCCAGCCTGAATGCCCAGCAAACCAGAGTCTCTCAGCTTGAAAGCCAATTCCATAACGAACAGCAGCAAGCCAAGGCTGGGGGCGATGCATCCGGCGCGGCAAATGAGTCAGGCCGCCAGCAGCAGACGGCACAGTCCAGGCAAAAGCTCGAGCAACTGCAGGAACAATTGAAATCGCTGGAAGCGGAATATCACAATACTTCTATCCGCATCAAAAGCGACATGAGCGCGCTTGAAGGCAAGGCATCCGAGACGGGCTCTACGCAGGAAAAACTGGCTCTGGAAAAATTGCGCGGCAAACTCAAGCAGGACAAGAGCGAACTGTTGGCTCAGGGCTTGCAGATCAAGGAACTGAAAAAGACGATCGAGCAGGAGCGGCAGGCGTTGGCAAGCCTTGAGGATACTTCATCCCAGGCGCTGGCGCAAAACGGCCCTGTCATCGATATCATCGACCCGCCGATGACGCTGACCCGCGGCGTACCCAGCTATCAATTAAGATCCATTGACCGCAGCAAGAAAATCGTCGGCAAGGTCGGCGCCGCGGACAGCCTGAAAACACTGCAGATCAATGAACAAAACACGCCGGTCGACGCCGACGGTGTGTTCCGCACCGATATCGCTATCGAGAGCGCATTGACGCCGGTCAAGATCGTGGCGGTCGATAAACAGGGCAAACGCAGCATCGTCACTTTCAATCTGCTGGCTAAAAATCAGGAAGCAGTCGCCGATGAAAAAACCTTGCCGGTCAAAGCCAGCTCGAAATCCTACCCATCCGTTGATTTCGGCCGGTTTTACGCCTTGATTATCGGCAATAACGACTACAAACAACTGCCGACGCTGAAAACGTCGATCAATGACGCCAAAGCGGTCGATGAAATGCTGCGGACGCGCTACGGCTATAAAACCACGCTGTTGGTCAACGCCAGCCGGCATCAGATCATGACCGCTTTCAACGATCTGAGAAAGGTATTGACCGAAAAGGACAATCTGCTGATTTATTACGCAGGCCACGGGGAGATCGATAAAAACGATCAAAGCGCCTACTGGCTGCCGTCCGATGCTGAACCGGACAATAACGCCAACTGGCTGTCCAGCCATAATATCACGCAGTATTTGAGCATTCTGCCGGCGAAACATATTCTGGTCATTGCCGATTCGTGTTATTCCGGTGCCATGACTGAAACATCCATCGTGCGCTTGCCGGACGAAATGCCCGAAGAAAAACGTGAAAAATGGCTGAAATTCATGAACAACCGCAAGGCCAGAACCGTCATGACATCGGGCGGCGTCAAGCCGGTGCTGGATTCAGGCAGCGGCGGCCATTCGGTATTTGCCAATGCGTTTCTGAAGGCATTGGGTTCCAATGCCGGTCTGCTCGAGGATTACGAGCTGTACAGAATCGTCTCCGGCAAAGTCAAACAGTCCGCGTCGCAGATCGGCTTTCAGCAAAGTCCGCAGTATTCCGCCATGCAGCATGCAGGGCATGAAGGCAGCCCGTTCTTTTTCGTACCGCGGAGCTGAGAAGACAGGCATTGTTAGATAAAGTAAGTTGTAGGTGCGAATTGATTCGCACTGTTTTTGGATATAGAGAAATACAATGAATGCAGACGATCTAGCCGATGATGCTACGCAAATCGCGCCGACAAGAACCATGCGCCAGCCATCGGATGAGGCAGGCGCATTAACGCACACGCCTGAGCAGGATACTGATGCCACCGTTCTGACTCAGCCGCAGCCGGCGAAAAAGCCGGTTGCGGTCGATGCTGACGCCACTGTTCTGGCCCGGCCGGCGAAAAAGCCAGCTATGGTTGACGATGAGGCCACCGTTCTGACTCAGCCGGCAAAAAAGCCGGTTGCGGCTGATGCTGATGCCGCTGTTCAGGCTACTGTAACTTTCAGGGAGCTTCATAAGGAAGAGAAATCCGAAGCACTGAAAACGGGATCGATACTGAACAGGCGCTTCGTGCTCAAGGAAGTGCTCGGCAGCGGCGGCATGGGTACTGTGTTCAGGGCGACCGATTTGCGTCGCCAGGAAGCGCAGGACCAGCAGACCGACGTTGCGTTAAAAGTGTTGAATGAAGAATTTCGTGATGATCCGGAACTGTTCATCGCGCTTCAGAGAGAAACGAAGAAATCCCAGATGCTGGCCCACCCCAATATTGTCAGCGTCTATGATTTCGACCGCGACGGTCGCAATATCTTCATGGTCATGGAAATATTGGAAGGCAAGTCGCTTTCTCAATATATCCGTGAAATCGCTCCGCAAGGCGGCATCTCCTTCGACAAGGCCTGGCCGATCATCAAAGGGCTGGCGTTGGCATTGGGTTACGCCCACAAAAAGAACATTGTTCATTCGGATTTTAAACCGGGCAATATCTTTATCACCGATGGCGGCGAAGTCAAAGTGCTGGATTTCGGCATCGCCTGCGCGGCCGTAAGATCGGACCGCCAGGGCCATGACGATACGGTTTTCAATGCCCGCGACCTAGGGGCGCTGACGCCGGCTTACGCCAGTCTGGAAATGTTTGAAAACCGCGATCCCGATCCGCGCGACGATATTTATGCGCTGGCCTGCGTCAGTTATGAACTGCTGGCCGGCAAGCATCCTTTCGGCAAGCTGTCCGCCCAGAAAGCGCTGGAAGTCAATCTTCAGCCGCCGGTCATTCCGGGCTTGAAACGCCGGCAATGGAACGCCCTGACGCACGCCCTGGCGTTGAAAAGAGAGCAGAGAACGGCTTCCATCACGCAATTTCTTGATGAAATAGAGCCCAAATCACCCTGGCCGAAAGTCCTTGGCGCTGCAGCGATTGTGGCTTTAATCGCGGCGGCGGGCGGTTATGTCTATATCTATCAGAATATGGATGCCGTGCCTGAAGTGGTTGAACTGACTCCGGAACAGCAACTTCAGATCAAGGACCTGCTCGAACTGGCGCAAATCCATTTTGAAGTCGGCTATATCACCGCGCCTTCCGGCAGCAACGCCTTATGGGCTTACCGTCAGGTGCTGGCCATTGATCCCTATAACAAGGAGGCCTTGCAGGGACTGGAGAAGATCGCTGACCTGATTGAAAAGCAGGCTAACGAACTGTTTGATCAGCAAAAGTTCGATGAAAGCCTGGCAAAAATTGAAGAAGGGCTGGAAGCGCTGCCTAAAAGAGAAAGTCTGCTGGCATTGAAAGAGAAGATATTGCAGATGAAGCGATAGGAGTTTCATCGGTTGTGCTGGTGGAATTCCTGTTTTTCCAAAAAGGAAAACGCAGAAGAAGCAGATCGACCGGCAAAAATCGACCCCAAGCGGAAATTCGCCAGTTTCCTTTGAACGTCAGGTTATCGTTCTCTTAAGTCATTCAAACTACACCAGATTGCAGGTCGGCTTTTTTATTTTGCGCGAATTTATTTTGTACGAATGAGTCCCACCAGCAGCAGCAAAAAATGGCGACGCGCTTGGTTTTATAACCCGCAGCGTCGCCATTCGTACTTGGGCCATAAAAGCCCCAGTCAGTATGATGCAGAAGTGGCTACATTACAAAAAGTCGCTTAACTGGCTACTGGGTTGGTGGATTTCACTTGACCCCCTCACAAAACCAGCGACGAGGAGGAAGAACTATGAAAAGCGATATTCGATACGATCTATGTCTGTGCCCTTGGTTGTTACAGTGGTCCTGGGGCGCTGGTCGCATCCTTTGCGGAGGCCCAGGAAACTCCTCCTGCAAGGGTAACATTACTGTCGTGGGCGACAAGCCGGGATTCTTTATGTTTGCTCGGTGAGTGTTCGACCGCGGGCATGCCACATTATCTTTATAACTGAAGAAAGGAGGAAACAATGAAAGTATCTACCTGGATCGGTATTTTCGGCTGCCTCATGGCACTCGCGTTCCTGATCAATCCCAATGTCGTTCGCGCCCAAAATTTTAATTATCGAGGCTGTGCGTGGCCGCTCGAACTCTCGCCCGAAGGTTCCGGTAACGTGCAGGGCCCTGACGCTGCTGCCCGGTATTGGATCATGCCCTTTGATACGCAGTACGAAACGATGACCATCAAAGGCATCTATCCCAATATCCGGTTTTTTTCTTTTACCGCGTACGAAACGATAGATTACGACCCTCTAAATAATACCAATAAGGGATTCCACCTCGCAGAACATTATCTGTACGATGCCCAGATCACCCCCGATCCGGGCAGCACCAACCCGTTCGTCCCACCGGGCGGTCGCAACGGCAACTATACTGTCACAATCTCGCGTAACAGCACGAGTTCGGGGAATACAATCGGGGTTTCCTCGGACCTTACTTGGGTAGTCCTGCGCATGTACGTAGCGGACGCCGATCCGTCCCAGAGCGGTCAAAGTCTGATGGGCGGGGTGCCGCTCCCCACCATAACAGTGGCGGACCAAACCGGTGCCAGCAAGCAGTTGGAGGCCTGCTTCCCGATCAACAAATGGTTGGATGCGAGTGCCTTTGCCCAATTTCTCTTCCCACCCGCGGTCGATTTGAGCATCGATGAAGGCACGCCTTCCTCCGATCGGCTCTGGTTTGCGTCACCTTTAGACCCGCCGTCGATTCTATGGCCTAATCCGGATGGTAAATACATGATGATGTGGCCGGGGAACAAATACCAACCCGGGCGGATCATTGTCATACACGGCAAAGCTCCGGGTTTCCCCGACACATTCGAGGGTTCTCCGATTTGGAGGCCGGCACGGGGCTTCCGGACCGTCGACATGCGGTATTGGGCCGTTTGCGAACAGGACTTTGCGCCGCCGCTTTCGCTGGTTGGTTGCGTAACCGATCTGACAACTCGTCTTGAAGGCGGCTATTATACGATCGTCATAACGGATGATCGGCAGCGCCCGGACTGGTTACGGCCTAATGTCAACTGGCTGCCGTATGGGGATGAGCAGTATCCCAAGTTTTTGGTTATCCGCAACATGCTGCCTGCGCCCGATTTCCCCTATGCTATCCAAAATGTCTGGGCGGGGGGGGGGGGGGGGGGGGGGGGGGGGGGGGGGGGGGGGGGGGGGGGGGGGGGGGGGGGGGGGGGGGGGGGGGGGGGGGGG
>NZ_JAZHOC010000033.1:0-71341 GCF_036553575.1 Methylobacter sp. Wu1
CTATCAACAGTTAGCCGAGGTCATTACCGGCGTGAAATTCGTCAACGGCATTAAACAAACCGGAGATCTACAACAGGACGCCGCTTGATTCTCCATACACCAGATTTGCGCATAGCTCAATCCAGCCTGACTCCACCCGACACCTGTCTTCCCTGAGGGGGCTGTGGCCGTTTCTCCGGCCTTACCGGGGACGGATGGCCCTGGCGTTTATTCTGCTGTGCCTGGGCTCGGCCACGATCCTGCTGGTTCCGCTGGCGTTTCGCGACCTGATCGATGTTGGCTTCGGGCAGCGACAGAATGCCGGCACCGGACTGTTAAACTCGCTAAGCCTGAACGGACGCTTCGCGGTTCTGTTCGGACTGGCGAGCCTGTGGGCAGTGACAATCTCGACGCGTTATTACATGGTAAGCTGGCTGGGTGAGCGGGTCACGGCGGATTTGCGCAGTGCTGTGTATGCGCGGGTGCTGACGCAGACCCCGCAGTTTTTCGAGACTTTGCAAACCGGCGAAGTGCTGTCTCGCCTGACCGGCGATACCACCCTGATCCAGACTGTAGTCGGCAGCTCTGTTTCGATGGGCTTGCGAAGCCTGTTCCAACTGACCGGCGGCATGGTCATGCTGGCGGTGACCAGTTTTTATCTGTTCTCCCTGAACCTGGGCCTGATGGCCTTGCTGATGCTGCCTATTTTGGTCATCGGCCGCCGGGTGAAAAAGCTCTCGCGCGAAGCTCAGGACAAAATTGCCGACGCTTCGGCGCTAGCCGGCGAGATCCTCAACGCGGTACCGACAGTTCAGGCCTATACCCAGGAACAACAGGAAACCCGCCGCTTCGCAGACCGGGCGGAAGTCAGCTTCATGACGGCTATCCGGCGTACCCGCGTGCGGGCGCTGCTGACGGCGCTCATCATCATGGCGGTTATGGGCGTCATTATCTTCGTATTATGGATCGGCGTGAATCAGGTGCAAACAGGCCTCATGACAGGCGGTCAATTGGCTTCCTTCATCCTGTATGCGGCTTTGGTGGCGGGCGGATCAGGCACTTTGGCCGAAGTATGGGGCGACATCATGCGGGCGGCCGGCGCCACCGGGCGCTTGCTGGAACTGCTCCATGCCAGGCCCGCCATTGTCGATGCCTATCCGCATCAACCGCTGCCGCAGCCCGATAAGGCAGAAATTCAATTCGAAAACGTCACTTTCCATTACCCGTCGCGCCTGCAGGTGGCTGCACTTGACAACATCACGCTCGACATTGCCGCCGGCGAAAGCGTCGCGCTGGTCGGCCCTTCCGGCGCCGGCAAGTCCACCCTGTTCCAGCTGTTATTGCGTTTTTACGAGGCAACAGACGGCGCCATTCGCTTCAACGGGCAGGATATCCGTCAGATTTCCCTGCATGACTTACGGGACAAAATTGCCATCGTGCCGCAAGATCCGGTGATCTTCTCGGCCAACGCCCTGGAGAATATCCGCTATGGCCGCCCCACGGCCAGTGACGATGAAGTCATGGCCGCCGCCCGTTCTGCGCAAGTGGAAGAATTCATCCACCGTCTGCCGGAAGGCTATCAGACATTTCTGGGCGAGCGCGGCACGCGCTTGTCCGGTGGCCAGCGCCAGCGCATCGCCATCGCCCGCGCGATTTTAAAAAATGCGCCGCTGCTGCTGCTCGACGAAGCCACCAGCGCTCTGGATGCGGAATCCGAAATCCTTGTGCAGGAAGGGTTAAATGCGGCCATGCAGGGCCGTACCACCCTGATCATTGCCCACCGGTTGGCCACGGTGAAAAAGGTCAGCCGCATCATTGTGATGGACCAGGGGCGTATCGTCGAAATCGGCGCGCCGGAAGATTTGCGCAAACAGAGCGGGCTATACGCCAGGCTTGCAAGCTTGCAATTCGACGTTTGATCAATAGAAAGCTCATTAATAAAAATCCTTCTCTTTGACGCATTATCACAGCAAGGAAATATGGCGAAATCCATCTCATCCGTTCATTAATGCAACGGAATCGGTTCCGTTCATGTAAATAAATCACATATTGCCTGTGTAATTTTTCACAGATTCCAACGATCCATTTCTCCATACTATCTCAAGTACTTCGATGTTCAACGGAGCTCAATACATGGGTAATCCGAATGGTGTCGGTTGGGATTGCATGGCTTGTCTTATCGAAGCCGCGATGTGCCCTTTGCCAAAGATCAGAACCATAGCCGTTCTGAAAGCCGGATTGGCCCAATGATAGTTTGTGAGGCTTATAAAGCATGCGTATGCATATTCGCATTGCACTGCGCATGAATCATCTGTAGTTATCGTATGCATTGATTATCAAGAAGAAGCCGAATAAAACCATAGAATCACTCAACGCATATAATCGAAAATTATTTTAATTCTGCGGCTTATGGCGATCTGAAAAATGCAGCGCAAGCCCAAGACAGAGCCTCAATGAGCATAAATAATTGATAATTATAAAAATTTTAAATAAGCTCAACTATTAACTATCAGGTAAATAATAAAAATATTTATATATAAAATTAATGTCACTTGCCCGATACAATATTGGGCATAAACAATAAATTCCTTTATTTAAAGATAATTAAATAAACGATGCCTGAGGAAATCCAAAGTAAATTTTCGTACTAATTTTCAGGCGTCAACAAGGAGCGAAAATTTAATAGGGTAATTTATTTAATGTTCTTTACCTAAAGTAAATAAAAATACTGTTATTAACTCAAATCGATAATGGATAAAAATGAAAAAATTTACACGCACAAAAATTATCCTGGGCATTGCGGCATTGGCTTTCAATATTAACGCAGCCCAAGCCGATTCCATCAATGCAGAACCCAAGAAAGGCATATTGCCTGACAACTTCAAATCCATGATGCTTTTTATGGCAAACGGTTCTATTCCTCTCAGCGAAGCCGGACCTGAACCCGAAGAAGTGGCCTGGGATTTTCAATACAACATCATGCACCGTACCGATGCTGAAGTTGAAGAAGTCCGCCAAAAAGCGCTGGCCTTTTTCAAAGAGCAGTTTGGCATCGATGCCGAGAACGACCCAGGCATCTGGTTTCACCCTTACCGGGTCGAGAGGGCTTCCCATTATCGCGCTTATGTCATTTCCGGCGAGAAAATACCATCCTCCGGCTGGGAAGTGCGCGACGGCGGCTGGGAAGCGCGCGTGATCGATCCTAACGGCAAAGTTTTAGGCGGCCATCTAGCCGGTCATTTTGTGCCGCCCGGTACATTCTTTGTTGACGGCAACTACAACATCCTGACTGATCAATGTGAGAAGAATCATGGCAAGCACTGCGAAAAGAAACGGGAAATCACCATGTCCTACCGGTCGAAAGAGCCTATGATCCCGGCGGGTCCAAACATTCCAGGCATCATCACGTTCCCTATCATGTGTGAACTGGAAAGTGCAACCTTTGGAATGGGCGTCTCCGGCGGTTTCAGCCAGCCCACTTTAACCGACGAAGGCCAGACATTGCAGTACAACGTGCGCAATGTGCTGACTTTCTCTGATAAAAACGGCAACTAGATTCACCTGAATCTAATTTTAAGCGCTTACCCTGACGCCTGGTAATCACTCGATGACTATCAGGCGTATTCCCTTTCGTTCACAAATTCAGGATTCGATTTGAAGCCTGCCTTTATTTTCCCGTCATGTTAAGGAATTGATTATGAATACCCCCAATGTGCGTTCCGTACAAAGGAACTCTGTGAGTTATCTTACGGAAATGTTTGGTTTTATAAATAATCCTTTGAATGGTTTTTTGCATTCCAAAAACAGATGGGGAGATATAGTGCCCCTGCCGCTGCCCGGCATGCGCGCCATTCAGTTTTTCCATCCGGCGCATGTCAGCGCGATCCTCAATCTGCCCCGCAAAGACGCCACGACGGGTTCCATATCGGACATCATGGGCGATGGCCTGTTAACCAATAATGGCCCTGAGTGGAAAAAACACCGCCGTCTGATTTCGCCTGCATTCGCGCCGCGCGTTATCGAAGGGTTTATCGGTACGATGGCCAAAATCACGCAGGACTGGATGGTTACGGTGACGCCTTCCGCCCATGACCTTAACATCAGCGCTTCCATGTTGAGCCTGACGCTTGATATTCTGATCAGCACGGTATTCGGTTCAAAAATTCCGGTGGACAGGACTATCGTCGCCAAAGCGCTGGATGAGTACATGTACGAATTTTATCTGGATACCAGCAGCTGGCGGCGCCTGTTGCCCAAAGCTATCAGTACCCCTGGCAGAAAACGGCGCCAGCAGGCAATGCGCGAACTGGAGAGTATTGTCTATCAGGCCATAGCCAGACGCCGAGAAACCGAACCCGATAATGATCTGTTGTATCGCCTGCTGACCGCCGGCGATGAAAAAGGCGAGCGCCTCACCGACAAACAACTGCGCGATCATGTGCTGACCGCTATTCTGGCGGGCCATGAGACCACGGCATTAATGCTGAGTTATTCTTTATGGCTGTTGGCGCATAGACCGGATTTTCAGGATGAATTGCGGCAGGAATTGCTGGAAAAATTCGGCGGCCGCCATGCCGATATGGATGACATGCCCGCGCTGCAACGTCTGGATGCGGTCCTGAATGAAGCCATGCGCCTGTACCCGCCCGCCTATGTCGTTGCCAGAGAGGCTGAAAATGACATGGAAATAGGCGGCTTTGCGGTCAAAAAAGGCGACCAGCTTCTGGCGCCGGCCTGGGTGATCCACCGCGACCCACGCTGGTGGCAGGCGCCGGACGCGTTCAGGCCGGAGCGCTGGCTGAATGGCGAGACCGCGAACCTGCCGGCCAACGCCTTCTTCCCGTTCGGCGGCGGGCCGCGCCTGTGCGTGGGCAGTTATTTTGCCAAATACGAAGGCATGGTCGCGCTGTCGCTCATTCTGCAGCATTTTGAAATCAGCCCTGTGCCGGGCTACAAGCTGGATCTGATCCCGAGCATCACGCTGCGCGCCCGGGAAGGCATCCGGTTAAGCCTGAAACCGGTAAAACCTGACTGAAATTCACGCAGGCGAATGTTTGTGAAAACGCAGACGTATGCCGTCAACCGGTCTTAATGTGACGCTTGCCAGCAGGTTCAGCTGATCATCGTTAACATCGCTGACACGGCTGTGGCGCAAAATAGTCACCAGGATAATCGCCCCTTCCAGTTTGGCGAAATGGCCGCCGACGCACAGGCGCGGCCCGCCGCCGAACGGGAAGAAGGCGTTGGCCGGCAGGTTCGCGGTCTCGCCATTCAGCCAGCGCTCCGGCCTGAAGGCGTCCGGCGCCTGCCACCAGCGCGGATCGCGGTGCACGACCCACAGCGGAACCAGCAACTGATCGCCCCGCTTTATCTGGAAACCGTTCAGATCAAGGTCTTTATCGGCCTCGCGCCCGATGATGTAAGCGGGCGGAAACAGGCGCAGCGACTCATCCAGCACCGCATTCAACAGCGGCAGTCTGGTGAGCATTTCGGCATTGATGGGCTCATCGGCGATAGACGCTTTCAATTCCTCACGAACCTGTTGCTGAATGGCAGGATGCCTTGCCAGCAGCCACAAGGCATAGCCGATCATTAACGCTACCGTGTCGTAACCGGCCAGAATCATGGTCAGCAATTCATCGCGCAGCTGCTCGTCATTGAGGCTGTTGCCCTCTTCATCACGGGCGGTCAGCAGGCGATACAGGAGATCATCGCTTTCCGGCGCAGCCCGGCGCTGCGCGATGGCGGTGCGGATCAACTCCCGCATGCCGGCAATCGCCCGGCGCCGCTGACGACGGCCCGGCGTGACAATGAACGGCGGCAGCCAGCGGCGCCAGCCGGTATTGTCGAGAGTGAATTCGCGCATATACTGTTCCAGTAGGGACAATATGCTGTCTTTGTCGATTTTGATATTGGCCCCGAAAACCGTGTGGATCAGAATATCGAAAGCCAGCCCCATTAATTCGGGCGTCACATCGACTTCCCTGCCCTCCGGATTGAGCCGGGTAAACCAGCCTTCGGTCAGGCGAATCATATCGTCAACAAAGGCCGTGATGGCTTTGGGCCCCAGCGGCTTGGCAATGATGCGCCGCCGCCAGTGCCAGTCGTCTTCCTGATTAGTCAGCAGGCCTTTGCCTAACAGGTCTTTCAGAGACTTGGTCGCCATCTGATCCCGATGGGGTATTTTCAAGACTACGCCTACCTGTTCAGGATGCGTGATTTGAAAAGCTCGCAAGCCGGGAATCGGCAGCGGAACCACGTCCCCCCAGCGTTGCTGGTAAACTTCAAAGCCCGACAGGGGATTGTCGAGCAGCAGCCCCAATTCTGAAAAATACTGCCGGAGCGTTCTGCGCACTGTTTGCGGTTTTGTATTCATAGTTTAAGAAACTGTTGAGTTTGGGGTACCGATAAGATAGGTAATGCCTATGGGCGAGCCGGGGATCGCCTGCGTGCCGATGTCCCAGGAAAACGCCTCCTGCCCTGGAATGCGGCCGATGATTTCGCGCAGCTCGTCAGGCG
This sequence comes from Methylobacter sp. Wu1, assembly GCF_036553575.1. Taxonomy (NCBI): domain Bacteria; kingdom Pseudomonadati; phylum Pseudomonadota; class Gammaproteobacteria; order Methylococcales; family Methylococcaceae; genus Methylobacter; species Methylobacter sp. Wu1. The sequence goes on from NZ_JAZHOC010000033.1 coordinate 6,499, forward strand.
TGTAGGTGCGCAGCATGGAGACCATACCGTCCCACAGGCCGGCTATCGGCAGGATGGGGACCAGATAGGTAAAAAACAGGCGCGACCAGCGAAACGGCTTGACGAAAGGCATCAACAGCAGCATGAACAGCGGCATGGTCAGCATTAACAGACTGCCGTACAGGCGGTGATCGGAGCCCTCAATGACCACGATCGCCTGCCGGGTGTTGACGGCATCGGCGAGAATCGCCTGCACCTGGTCAGGACGAAAATGATGCAGCGCGCTAAAAATGGTGCGCACGCCTTTCAGCGATGAAGGCACGTTCCCGGCATCCACGCGCTCAGGATGAAAGCGGATGCGGCCGCCGGACTGCTCCAGCGTGTAGCGAAAGGCTTTCTCATTGGGGAAAAAATCGGTCAGGAGAATTTGCACCTCGCCGGTTTTCGCCAGTTCCGCCGCCAGCGTCAGCCAGGGCCCGGAACCGCCGGCGCACAAATCTACAATCTGGCTGGTGCCCATTTTATTCAGCGTATCGCGCAGCCTGGGCGCCACAAGATTGAAGTTCTTGTGGCTGTCTATCATAAACCGTAGCCAGTCCATGACACCGTCGCGCAAAACCTGCGGCCACCAGTTCAAGTCGACTGTTTCAAACAAATGAAATCTGCGCATTATTGTTCTTCCTGTTCATGTAAGGCCTCGTGCATTTCTATATCGCACCAGCGCAGTAGCCCGGCGACGCACAGCTGGCCGTCATGATGCCACATCATGCTGGGCTCCGCCATGCGTCCCGGCTGGCAGATACGGCTGGCGCCCAGCAATGCCGCCCGTCTCGCCAGAACCGACAGATCAGGCTCATCAGCGCCCAAGGCAAGATTCTGCAGAAATTCGCCATAAGGCCGCAGCGCTTTCAGTGCCTGTTCCAGGCTATCCACCGGAATAAGCCCGATGTAACGGTTGCCTGACAAGCTGTGCTCAGCCAGGTCTTTTTCAATCGCTATGGTCCAGTTCAGTGCGGAATCCTGCCATAAGCCGCTATCGGCGTCTGCGACGGTCGCCTTCCAAGCCTGCGCCGCGCGCTGCAATTGCAGGGTCTGCGCATCCTTGAGCCTTAAGTTGCCCAAAGGGTATTTTTCGGCGTAAGCCTGCATGGCCCGGCTGAGTTCATCGCCCAGCTTATGGACGGCCGCCCTGTCGCCTTCCACAAAATAAACCTGCGGCGCGATGCAGGCATGCTGATTGAATGTGCCTACATCCTCGGCAATGCGCCCGGCAATAACCGGCGCCCCGACCCGGGCCAGATAGTCGCGCCCCAAAAGCCCTGCGGAGAACTTATGGCCGTGTTCCATGTAAATGCGGTTATCGCGGGCCAATTCACGCACCGAACGGCAGGCTTCGATGCTGCCATAAGCGATGACGGCTTCTGCCTGAGCCAGAACGGTTTTCAGCAGTTCGCGCTCATGGCGTTCCCAGTAAGTGACCAGCAAGGCGTCGCCTATGCGCGCGTCCTCTTCGGCGAGGCTTGCCGCAAAACGGGCGGCAAAAGTAGGCTCCCCGCTGGCTACTTTGGCGATGACTGCCGACTTGGCCAGCAAGGCTCTGACCATGGACAAGGCCGGCAAGCCCGGCACGTTGCCGGTAAAGATCGCCAGCGTAAGCTCGGGGCCTATGGCGTAAGTGCGCCCCGGCAGTCGGGCATCGGCCACGAAACCGTCCAGTGCTGCCGCATCGCCCAGCTCGCGGTATAACACCCGCCATAGGGAATCGGCCCGGTAGTTTTTCAGTTCGACATCGAAGCTTCTGTCAACCGCTTCCGCAGAAAAGCCGGTCGCTTCAACGACAGCCGCACGCGCCGCCTGCCGCACCGACCAGTTCCGATCACACCATTTGGCGGTGACTTTATCGATCGTCTCGACAATATGCGCGATGGGCATGGCCCGCAGCGCGGCCGTTGACTCTCTGAGCCCGTCGGCAATAACGCCCCAGCGATCGCTCAAGGGCCGGGTGCACCGCCACGGCTGGCCGCCCCGGTCATTGATGATATTGGCATTGAAGGTTTCCAGCTGGCTGGCACCCACCCAGGCGGGTATCCACGAAATATTACGATTAGTAGGCATAAGTCAGAATTTGATGCTTTCCAGAGACAAAGAGCAGCCGCGGGCTTGCCCGCGCTCTACTCGACCGATAATGGCTACGCCGTCCTCGGACGCCAGCCCCAGGTCGCCGGTCAATACGCGATGAGGACGGTCGATGATGCACGAATCCATAATTTCAACCAGCCCCTCGCCCCTATCGCGGTAGGCCAGCGTATAACTGTCCCGGACCCGCGCCTGCAGGAACGGCAGATTGCGTTTGGGGCGTTCGTCGAGCGGGCCTATCTCGCGGCCATTGGCATCATAAAGCTGGCTCGCCAGTTCGGTCATGCCGAAGACATTGAAAGCCCTTTCGGCCGGAATGCCGAATGTTTTCGTGATGGCCGATCTCAGCTCGCCGGCCCTGACGACGCGGGAACGCCCCTTAAAGCCCCCGCCGTCCAGCGTTCTTGAACCTTCAGGCAACTGCCATGACCGGCCGAGCTTTTCCAGCACATCGCAGATGTTTACAAACGCGAACGAACCGCCCAGCATAACCACAGGCTGATCGTCGCTGACGGCCTGGTCCAGAATGGAACGCAGGCGCTCGAAATCGACGCCGCTACCGGTGATGACCGAAGCACTGCGGGCCTTGTCACCAAACGTCGTCACGATCAGCTCCATGCCATAGGCCATGATCATCTCCGGCGCCTGTGAAACGGTAGGCACGAAGCGGATGATGACAGGCCTGTCCAGTTCCTGAATAAGATGCCGTCTGGCGTTTTCGATGATCGAAAGGTCCATCAGCTTCAGCCCTAAGGGCGAATAACAGGCGGCTCCCCTATCGGCGCCGCTGGTGCCGCTGGTTCGAAAAACTCTTGCCGCGGGCTGGTCCGGAAAATAGTAGACATGACTGTTTTTAAAGGCGGAATCCGGTATGCCCAGTCGGCAGCCGGTTTTCCGCCAGTAGTCGGCAAGCTGAGGCAGGTTGGCCAAGGCAAGCTCTTCCAATGCCTGCTCGACAGACTCTCTATCCATGGCTTCGCCTAAAATAAGGGCGGCTATCTGCTCAGCCAGATTTTGTACGAACGGATCTTTATAACGGAACATGGCAGTCCTGAATGGAATGGGTAGTCATTTGAATCAATCTAGGAGTCATGGCTTTTGTCAGTATGAATTATGTTTCTGGCAACGGGCTTCCGGCGATCTTCCGGGATTACGCCGGGAGGCTTTCCGCCTCATCCAGTTCCTCATAGGCTTGCAGATCCCCGTTCTCAAACAGGGCTTTGGTTTTGCGCCGCTGTACCTTGCCGCTTGAGGTCAGGGGTAGAGCGCCTGATTTTAAGACAACGACTTCGCTGATGCGCAGCCCCAGCCCTTTCTCGACGTCTTCAACCAGAGCATGTCTGAAAGCCTCGATATTTTTATAACTACTGGGCTCGACGCACAATATCAGGCATTCCTGGCCCTTGCGCATGACGCTGAAAGCAACCACTTTATTGGGCCTGATCCCTTCAGCCTGTGAGGCGATCCACTCGATGTCCTGCGGATAGTAGTTGACGCCATGGATAATGACCAGGTCCTTGAGCCGGCCGCAGATGTACAGTTCGCCCTGGGCGATATAGCCCAGGTCCCCGGTGTGCAGCCAGCCGTCCCGGTAGCTTTCCAGGGTTGCATCCGGATTCCGGTAATAGCCCTGCGTAACGCTTGCGCCGGAAAAACAGATTTCCCCTATCTGCCGCTCAGGCAAGGTCTGGCCGTCCGGACCGACAATTTTAAGCTGGTGGCCAGGAATGACGTGCCCGCAGCTGATCATTTCCGCAGTCTGCCCGCTGCCGGCCTGAGCCGGCAGCGCTTCGCCGTTGCGCAGGGCGCTGGCATCGACGAGATCGGTGATGATCGGCGTATCGACAGTATGAAAAGAAATGCCTACCGTGGCTTCCGCCATGCCGTAGCAAGGCATCAGCGCAGTCGCACGCAATCCCGCCGGGGCGAAACAGGCCATGAATTGGCGCAGAACTTTCGGGTTTATCGGTTCCGAGCCGCATCCGGCCGCGCGCAGCCGGTTCAGATCCATGCCGGCCAAATGCCGCTCGCGCGTCAGGCGGGCGGCGATATCGAAAGCAAAATTCGGGGCGAACGTGATGGACGCACGATGCTGGGATATCGCCATCATCCAGTACCAGGGCTGTCTGGCGAAGCGTTCGGTCGGAATCAGGACCGCCGGCAGATCGACCACCAAAGGCCCCAGGCCGAAACACATCAGTCCCATGTCATGGTAGAACGGCACCCAGCCCAGGGTAATATCGTCATCGCGCCTTTTCAGACTGCCTTTATTGCCGAGAAAGGCTCGGGCATTGGCGATGACATTGCCATGGCTGACCATCGCCCCTTTGGGCAGCGACGTGCTGCCGGAAGTGAACTGCAGAAAGCACAGGTCGCTGCCGTTCATTTTGGGCGGATTAAAAGCGCCGCCTTCTGCTGCCAGCAAGGTTTCGACGGCCAGCAAAGCCGGATTGACGGTTGCCCCGCTTGCATCGCGCAAACCCTGTTGCAAGAAAGTTTCATGCGCCGCCATGCACAGCAGCATGCGGGCGCCGGCGGCTTGAATGATGTGGCCGAGCGTGGCGAAATAACTGTGCCGGCTGCGGGTTGTGGCAATAAAATTCGAGGACATGGGCACCGGCACCGCGCCCGCCAGCAGGGCGCCGAGAAAACCGAGCATGAAATATTCCTGCTCGGCAATCACCAGCGCGATGCGGTCACCTTTTTTGACGCCCATGAACTGCAGATTGGCGGCGACCCGTTGCGCCTGCTGCCGCAGCAAATGCCACGGATAATAGTGTTCTTCGTTTTGTTGCGTAATAAAACGCATGCCGCGCTCTTCGTCGTGCGGCAGTGCAAACAAAATATCGGCAAGGGTTTCACTCATAAACGTAAACCGGCTTTTTCAAAATGGATAAGGGATTGTTCGGCAATAAAGGGCTGATCGATTCAGCCCTCAGTCCAGAATGGTGACCGTTCCTGACTGGCCATTGACTCTGACCCGCATGCCGGACTTGAGCATTTGGGTCAGTTTCGGTATTTGCACGATCGTGGGCAGACCGACTTCTCTGGCGACAATCGCCGCATGCGTCAGCGGACTGCCGCGCTCGACCAGCAGCGCCTCGGCAAACGGAAACACGGCTACCCAGCCCGGATCCGTGCGGTAAGTGGCCAGGATGCCGCCCGTGAACTCGCCGGGCTCCTGAACGATCTGAACATGGCCTTCAACAAAGCCGGGGGAACAGGCCGTGCCGCGCAGCTCGCAGCTGCCGTCATCGGCTGCGGCCGATTCATGCTGCTGACCATCCGTGTCCGACCATCGCTGCAGCCAGCCGAGCACCGAGCCGAAGGTGACAAAACGCGGCGGCAAGGCTTTCATCGCGCGATAAGCGTCCATATCGGCCTTGCGCTGGGCAATTAAAGGTTTTATCTCACGGGCCGAAACCATGCCTTCGAAGCAGCCTTTCAATTCTTCAAGGCGCAGATAGAAAATATCCCGCCCGTCATCGAACAGTCCGCAGCGGGCAAAATCATTGCCTATTGCCCTGTACATGTTTCTGAAGACGCCGAATGTTCTGGAGCGGCAAAAACGCACGGTTTCCCGCGCCTGAATGGCCGACTGGACTTTGCGCAAGACAATGTTGAACAGAACGCGTTGCACGGGATTCAGGCCCTTATCAAGCAGCGCTTTCAGATCGCGCTCATAGGTCGCCGGCGCGCCCTGCTCTTTAGCGCCCGTGGCCAGGGCCACTTTCAGCATGTCGAACAATACGCCGGGCTCCTCGCGCAAATCGGGCTCTTCCAGCTTCAGCTCATTGTTGCTGCGATAGCCGTAAGCGGCAATGTAGGCGTCAATCCGGGCCAGAAACGCATCGGCTCCCGCCGCGGCCAACGCCTGGCTGCATTGCTTTGCCGGCGTCTGGCTGATAATGCGCTCCCATTCGGGATTCCGTCTGGCATGATCGGCCAGCTCAGCCATTTTCAATGCCGGCTCCATGGATTCCATATCATGAATGCCGCCGATTACGGCGACTTCCAGCCAGTCAGGCGCATCGGGCAGCCAGCGGCGGATCAGGAGCCTTAACAAGCCATAAGGCAAGCCGATGGAGGATTCCAGCGAAATCATGATGCCCCAACGGGCAATGATCGCCTGCTCGAACTGCCTGCTGTGGGCATAGATCCGGTCGGCGGGCAACTCGCTGTAATCGATGGCATTGAAGGTCTCGTACAGTTTGTAAAAGGCCGCACGGAATTTGCGCACCTGCTTTTTCAGCGTGAAAAAATACCAGAAAAACATTGCCCCGCTCAAAGCGCGAATCCAAAGATACTCAAGGCGGGAATCGGCGTGGTAAGGCTGGATTTTTTCCTCGCAGGCGACAAGGTCCAAAGACTCGTCCAGTCCCATCTGGACTTCCAGCATTTTATGGCCCAGATTATAAAACGGGCTGGTGCCGACCAGTTTGTACCAGTGCAGCAGGTTGTAATAGGCCCGCCCGTTCATATAGCCCAGCACCGCGCCGAGAAAGCCGTCCATTTCCTTTAGCTGTTTTTCGGGAATGCGCAACAGGCGGCAGTATTCCCGAAACACTGTCGAATACAGGTTCTGCGTGAACGTAAAGGTCAAAGGACTGACGATACCGGGATAGTTCTCGATAATGTTGGAATTGTCCCAAATCTGAAAATCGCCTTTCGGTTCCTCTTTGAAAGCCGTGACCGGCCTGGCCTGGAGTATCCATAAACGGCCTTCCTGCAGGCACCATTCAATATCCTGCGGCGCCTTGAAGTTCTGCTCGATCTGCTTGGCCGACGCGCAGATCGCCTGTATGTTTTCGCCGCTCAGGGATAATTGCTGCTGGGCCTCAGGCGGCACATCGCTGATGTCGCCGTTCGGCCCTACCTGCTGGGCTTTTTCCCCAATCACCTGACTGATCAGAGCGCCGTTGCGCTTGTCGACGACGACCGTATCCGCGTCCACCAATCCTGAAACCAGCCCTTCTCCCAAACCATAAACGGCGCTGATGACCAGCTCGTTGGCATTGCCGTTGGCGGGATTGACGGTAAATGCCACGCCGCTGCGGTCGGCCATGACCAGCCGTTGCAGAATGACGGCAATGTCGACATGGGCAAAGCCCAGATTGTGGCGGTGCCGGTACAGCAGCGAGCGCTCCGAATACACCGATGCCCAGCATTTCTGCACATGGAGCAGGGTGTCATCCAGGCCTTCGATGCCCAGATACGTATCAAACTGGCCGGCAAAGGAAAAGTCCTTGCTGTCCTCCTCCTTGCCGGAAGAGCGAATGGCGACAGGTCCCTGCCCCAATGAAGTCAGCGCTTCCTTGATCAAGGCGCTGACCGTTTCGGGCAGCGGCGCCGACAGCACGGCATTTTGAATTTGAGCCGCTATGTCGCCGGCATTGTCCGCATTGAAGTTCTGTAAAAAAGCCGCAATCACCTTATCGAGACCGGCCGCTTCCCGATAGTATTGAAAGACGTCCGTGCCCAGAATGATCCAGGGAGGCACAGGAACCCCGTTGTTTCCCAGCAGGTAAAGGGATTTCCCTTTGTTGCCAGCGAACCGTTCAATATCTTCGAGACGATTTGCCGAGGTGAGCGGTGCAATCATGCTATAGTCCATATCCTGTCCTGTTTTAACCAATATTCGAGGCAAGCAAATCACGAGCTTCTTCAGCGGAACCTCGCCCACCCACTGCACTGGCCGGAAAACGCGCATTCAGATGCGTGGCCAGATTAATCCAGTCATAGCCATACATGACCGTTTCGCACCAGCCCGAGGCCGTGTCGAAACTGGCCGGAAACTGCTCATCGCCGCCCAATTGTCGCAGTTCTCCGACAATCTGTCCGGCAAGCTCGAACAGTTCCTGCCCTTGCTCCCTGGAATGAATCGACTCGGTTTCAATGCGCCGGATGGCTTCGGCCAGGGACGGATTCAGCGGCAGCAGGCGCAAGGCTTCAAGAACCGCTTCTTCCAGCGGCGGCTGCGGCGTGATGCCGTACCCGGCCAGGGCGACCATGCAGGCCGTCTGGATCATGCGCTGCAGGGTATACTGCAGCACCCGCAGCTGGCCGCTGCGCAGTGCGCCTTCCGAGTCTTCCCGGGAGTTTTCCACACCTATGTTCGCCCAGGTCAGTTCGACGCCGGCTTCCGCCAGACGGCGGGCAGGAACCGGCAACAGTTGAATGCCGGCCGGGCTGCTGGCGGACAGCCGCGCCCCGTCGACCGAGATCAGCGCTGCCTTATCCGCCAGCAGCGGGCACGAGGTTCCCAGCTGCCGGGCCCGAATTTCGCCCTCGCCTTGCCAGCACAGGGAGATCAGACCGGCACGGCTGAAATTGGCCAAATGATTTTTGGCGTCTGTTGTCGCCTGGACACTGCGTTTGTCATGAGCTATCTGCATACACGGTGTATTCCAGATAATCCGGCGCCAGACGCGGGCAGATCCGTCGTCCAGTCGAAAGATGTCTTCACCGCGAAGAATGTGCAGATGCCGGCCTATCTGCCAGGTGCTGACACCGGCCCGGCTGTCGGCGAGCACTTTTTCAAAATTCAGCTCAACGCCGGAAACCGAGAATTCTTCCAGCAGGGCAATGCCTTTATGCAAATAGTCGATGGCGCTGCTGTCTTGGGATTTTTCGGTATAAAAATCCCAAAAGCGTTGCACCAGCTTTTTATCGACCTGGGCACGATCCAGCTGCAGCGACAGCCATTTGGAGCCCAGATAGCGTTCGCCGCGCTGGGCGACAAAACTTTTGGCGGCGTGAAAAACCGACGTCTTTATCCAGGCCCGGGCATAATCATCCTGCTCCAGCGCCAGCATGGCCACCGCATAGCGTCCGGTCTGCCGGGCAAAATCCTCGAACCACAGCGCGACCGCCCTGCCCAGCGGCTCCTTGCCCAGCAGATCCTGTAAGGATTTGATGCAGGCTTCGTTTTCAATAGGCAGGCAGCCGATGAACCGCTGGCAGCGCTCCAGCTGGTTCCAGGATATCTGCGCCACGGATTCGATGCCCGCATTCAGGGCTTCTTTTACTTGCAGCAGTTCACGCTGCAGCCGCTCCCGGCTTAACAGACGCACTTCAACGCGCCGGTTTTCCAGAAACAGGATATAAGGCATGGTGGCCATTTCCGTGCCGTCGTCAATGACGGCGACGAAGTCGATATCCGAACGCTCGTTGCCAAAACCTTCGGCGATCGAGCCTTCAAGAAAGACCGCCGATGGCTGCCGTTGACCCAGCTGAGCGTATAGCTGCTGGCGGGACTGCTCCCAGAGCTGCAGCAGAAATGAATGATTAAGCGACATCAACATTCTCCCTGACGGTTAGATTTCATGGGTTGTTCTTCTGAAATAGCCGACTTTGACGGCGTAGCTGAAAACTTTGTGCAGCAGTTCCTTGCCCTGCGCCGGCGGCGCCTTGGCAAAAATGTCTTTGGTGGAATCCCGCACAAAAACCGTCTGCCGGCGAAAATAGGATTCGTACAGGCTGATCACCTCGCCGTAGTAGCGCTTTTCCAGGCCTTTCATGTCGTAGCTGTGAAACACGTGGCCGGGCACAAACCGCGGCACGCTGAAAGAAGGAAACAAGGCGCAGACGTCGTTGATTTCGCGCAAGGCCAGCGGCTGGTCGGAGCACAGGTGCAGGGTTCTGCCCTGTGCCTCGCTGAAGTTTTCCAGCGCGGCCACCACGCCGTCCGCCACCCAGTCTATCGGCACGATATCCAGCGTCGCGCCGTAATCGCCGGGTATGGTCCGCACCAGCCCGGCCGTGGTGATGCGGTAAACCGCATAGATGGTGTCGAACTTGCGCATGGTGCCGCCGGCGGAATCGCCGACGATAATGGCGGGGCGCACGATGACCGTGGGCAGCCCATTGTCCTGGGCCTTCCTGATCAGCGATTCGGCTCTGAACTTGCTGGCCTCATAAGGACTGCCGAAGCTTTGCCCGCGGTCGAACGCCGTTTCCGAAAAAATGCCGGGGCGCTCGCCGCAGACATACATCGTGCTGATGTAGATGAAAGGAATGCAGGCGCCTGGCTTTTTCATGGCAAAGTCAATCATCCGCCGCGTGCCGGCGACATTGATGGCTTCGTAGCGTTCCTCGGGACGCCCGAAGCTGGTCAAGGCCGCCGAATGCAGCACCCTATCCACGGAGGACTGAAGCTGCCTGTAGAGTTCGGCATCTAACCCCAAACCGTCCTGCTGAAGATCGCCTTTAACAGTCAGCAGTTCGCCCGGATTGCCCCGCCCGCCGGTATAAGGCCGGCTGGGCAAAAGCGTGCCGTCGTTGGTAACAATATTACCGACGGAATGAACGAGCGCCACAATGGTGTGTCCGGCTTTCAGAAGCCTGGCGATGGCTTCTGCGCCCACTAAACCGCTCGCGCCTGTTACCAGTATTTGCATAATTTATAACCGTACCCATTCAAAAATAAACTCAATGCCCAGCATGATTTCAAAGATGACCAGAAAGCTCATGCCGTTCCAAGCCGGCGCCGCGACCGCCTCGCGGCCCTCAAGCCCTGAAAGATCAGGCCATGCCCCGTTCATCCAGATTAAAAAAAACAGAGGCCACAAACCGGCGCCGTAACGTCCGAAGGCTGAAAAATCAGCCATGTCGACCAAGGCCGCCATCAAGGCCGCCGCCAGAACCAGCAATAAACTCAACACTACCCTGACGCCTTTTTTCGGCAGAAAATAGGGCTGCATGGCATTAACATGGACTTTGCGGGAAAACTTCCATATTTCGTAAGCCAGCCAGAACATGCCGGCCACCGGGGCTATCTGCGTGATGGAGAGCGCTTCTGCCGGGGAATGGCTTAACCAGGCGAAATAGATATAAACAAAAAAGGATGCCGGAGCCCCTTCAAAAACCAGCCAGCCCAGCATCAGGCTGGCCGGATGCGGAGGAAGAAAGCGCTTGATCAGGAACGGCCCGGCGTATGAAATCAAGGTTGAAAAAATAACCGCCGACAGCGTTCTGAAGGAAGCCATGTTCAGCACGATTAACGTGCTGGCCGTGATGATCAGCAGCATGGATAAATGCTGTGTCAACTCGGTTTGCTGATGTTGATTACTGTGATCATCCTGCACGTCATCCAGGTCATCGATCAGGCGCAACTGGACAAAAAGCAGAATGAAGCTCAACCATTCAGCGACAGATACGAGGCTGAAGTGAAGTGGTTGACCACTAAGTCTATGATATAAAATACAGGATAAAGGAAAACTCAGCGCCAGCGGCAGAATAAGGCTGCCGAAAGGCAATCGGGTGCGGGCATAAGCGTGAAACCAACGCAGAGCCGGCAACACGCCGGCAAATTTTTTACGCCGTTGTTGGTTTTGGCTGCTGGAAATCATTTTTTATACCTTGCCAGGCAATAATCCAGGCTGGGCTTCAGCAGGGCGAAAGTGGATTCCAGCGGCGCATCGGTTGTAATCATGAGCAGCCCGTTGTCGCGCGCGACATTGAGATAGGCCTCCGCCTGGATTTTCATGAACTCGAGATCAAGCGGTTTGTCCCGCTCATGCTCGCGCTGTTGTATGCGCTGTCTGGCTGTATCGGGATCGATATGCATGCCGATGGCCAGGTCAGGACGTATGACATGCCGGGCGATATAGGCCAGCACGGTTTTGGGGATTTCATCGGCCGCCCGGCTGTGGACTTCGGCCTGGCTGGTGTAGATGTAGCGGTCGCAAATCACGACATGCCCCTGTTCAAGATGAGGGATGATGGTGTCGCTGATGTGCTGTATCAAATCCCCCAGAATGGTCAGGCACAGGCCGAGAATGTCTATCTGGCTGCGTGCCTTGTCGTCCGCGGCGTCAACCAAAGCGCGAAACAAGCTGTTGGTTCTGACCCGCTCGGTGGGCGTGTAGGTGCAGAATACCGGCAGGCCCTGACTGCCGATATAGTCCGTGATGGCCTTGATGGTGGACGTTTTGCCGGCGCCATCGATGCCGCACAGCGTTATTAACGTGCCGGGCAGCCCGTGTGGCCGCAGGGACAGCGCATTGGCACGGCGGGTGCCGATGGCCTCGAGCGGCAGGGTTGTTGATACCTGTTCCATGACAATCTGCTCCCTGTCACTGTGGCGCATTGGCGCTGAGAACCAGGTCAACGAATGAGGCAATCGTATAACGCTCACCGTCTTTTTCCGATTGTTCGTTAAGCCACCGGTTTAATGGCAGTTCCTTTATCTGCAGGGCTTCCTCAACGGCGCAGCAAAGTTCGACCACGGTTATCGAGTCAAAGCCCAGATCGGTCATAATGGAATCGGACCACTGGATCTCTTCGGGTATGGTCTCATAGCTGTCGGCCAGCTTTTTCAGCTGCGCCTGCATAACGCTGAAGACATGATCCCTGGTCAAATGATGTTCTGCCTGCGGTGTCATTTTAAACGTGTTCTCTGATGGACTTGATGATTGAAGTTCGGTATGGGCGCTAATCCAGATAAATGCTCAATTTTGAGCCTGCCTGCCCCACGGCGAAATTATTGAAATAATCGCCAAACCGGTCCTGCAGAACGGATTGCAGCCTCAGCGCGCTGTGTTCTGAATCGGCAAACGCGAAAAACCCCGGACCGGCGCTGCTCATGCCGGCGTATAAGGCTCCTGCATTGCGCAGGGTTTTGACCAGTTTATGCAGAATGGCCGGCTCATAGATGCCTTCCAGCACTTTCATGTTGCCGACTTCATTCATGTCCCAGCAAGTCGATAAAAGACCGCGCAGATCATTTCTCAACAGATCGGCCCGCATTCTGTGCAGCACCGTGTGAAGCGCATCGCCGTACTGGCGTTGATACTCGTTGCATTTGCCGGCAACGACTTCGCTTTCGGTTTTTCCGGACATATCCGCATCGGCGCCGAACGCCTTGAGCACATCGCCGGACAATTTCCCGACATCGCCTACCGCGGTCACTATCCAAAGGCCATCGGTGGCCAGGTTACCGATATACCGTCCATCGCCCATGCCCTCCCCTTCGGCGATCCACACCAGGCCGCCATACAACAGGCAGGCCTCGCCGACGCCGGTATCCAGCCCCCGATAAATGGCATGGCCGTCCGCGGCGTTCTCGACGTAATTACGGGTGATGATGTCCCACATGTTTTCAACCGAAAAAGGGCTGCCGAACAAGGCATTCAGCCCCGCAATCACAGCCGTATTCAGGCTGACATTGGAGCCAAGGCCCGCGTGGGAAAACTGAATCTTTTCCTGTATGTCGACAAAAATATCGTCGTCGGCGTAATTGACCAGTTCCTTAAAAAGCTGCACCAGATGCCGTGTGGTGGCAGTCATTTCCTGACTGGCATTGCGCTTTCTGGAAACAAGCAGTTTATTGACCGCGGTTGATGTGGAGACCCCGAGCCCCCCGCCGCCCAGGCCAGGGCCCATTTTGGAAAAATCGAATACGCAAAAATGCACTCTGCCGGGCGCATAAACCAGGGCTTGCGTGTACTGTGGCTGCGCTGTTCTTCGCCATTCCGGACGGATTGTGAAATCCTGTCCCGGAAGAAATAATTTATCGGTGGAAGATTTATCGGTCATGGCATGACATCTCAAGTTTGATTCACTCATCGAGTTCTGTCGAACATCGAACCTTGTGAAACAGTATGAAGAAACAGACCGGCGGAATCTGTGAAAAATTACACACGTAAGGTGTGATCTATTTACCTGGATAGCTCGCCGGTTCTGTTGCACCAGCGCAATGAGCCGTCGCCTGAAATCAGCTGAATGAGATCTGTTGACTCAATATAAAAATTGCTGCGCCTGACGTGCTGAGACGAAACTGAATGTGGCGGCAAAAATGGCCCGTTAACCGGGCCAATGGCCAATCATCGAATTCTTCAGTAGCCTGACGATGGCAATTGTTCGAAGATCGCTTCCCAGCGGGCTTCATGTCGCCACATCACAGGGTCAGGCACGTACAGAAAGCCGCCAGTGTCATCCATGCTGCGCGGGAAGCCCGGCCCATCGAAAATAGCCGAAGCTGCCGCTTTCCTGTTAGCGGGCAAAGCCCCTAATCTGCTGCACCATTCGCTTTGCACGCCGGCTGACAAGGCGACGTCAATGTATTTCCTTGCCCAGTAGGCGCGATCTTCTGGCACATGCTGCGGAATCCACAGCGCGTCGGTGGTATCCGAGGTGCCCTCCTCAGGAATGGTCCAGCCGACATCCAGCCCCGCTTCAATAAAACCCAGCGCATTCGGCAAGGCCCGGAAACACAGATTGATACTTCCCGTCCTGAACAGGGATTCCATGCCGATGCTGTAATCCAGAACGGCTATCCGGGGCCGGAACCCGGCCAAGTAATTCCAGCAGGGCTGCATGTTTTCAGGCAGGCTCTCAATACTGCCGCCGCCCAGCACCTGGGCAATCGGATAGAACCCCTTGCCGTTCGGGTAAACGGCGATCTTGCCGGCATGCCTTTGCTCCATGAGAATATCCCAGCTTTTCAGCGCGCGAACCTCGACGGCCGACTTTAAATAGACCAGCACATAATGCACGCTGTAGGGAAACACCAACCGGTCGGCAAAGCCCGCCGGCCGTGCGCGCTCGTAAAGCTCAGCCAGTGACGGCATGTCATCTTCATCGAACACTTGGCAATAATCCAGTTCTGCCATGGCGACGGCCGGTACCGCATTTGACCAGACCACGTCATAAGGCGGGCGTTCCCGGGTGCGCAACGCAGCATGAAGCCGCTCCGGCAGGCGCAGGCCGATGTTCGTATGATGCCTGACAGGCACGCCGGTCAATTCGGTAAAACGGGCCGATACCACCTTTTCGAGGCTGCTTCCCCATTTTCCGGCCCAGGTCATGACATCGAGGCATTCGGGCTTGTCAAAACGTTTTGCTTGCTTCATGCGTCTTCAGCCGAAGCCGGCAACAGATTTAATAAACCGCCTTCCGACCAGATTTTCCTGACAAACGAACCCGCCGGCACTAAAGGAATGATCTGGCCGGTTTGGCCTGTCAACGTCCAGTCATCGAAAGAGATTGTCCAGGTTTCGCCTTCAGCCAGCTTCTGCTTGTCTTCGGCATTGGCAAATTGCAGGCAAGGCAGGCCGTTGTTGGTGGCATTTCGGAAGAAAATGCGCGCAAAATCGACTGCGACAATCGCGCCTATCTCATTCAGCAACAGGCTTCGAATGGACGTCTCCCGGCTGGAGCCGCAGCCGAAATTCTTGCCGCCCACTAGAATATCGCCCGGCTTCAGGCGGGACTGCAGCGTGGCGTCCAGTTTTGAAAACAGGCCCTGCTTGACCACGACAGGGTCCAGACTGTAACAATTGGGCGGATGAATCACATCGGTGTTGAGGTTATCGCCAAATAACCAGACGCTGCCCTGGATACTGTTCATGAATACAAATCTCCGCTGATACAACCTTTCAGTGCCGCCCGCGCCACCGTCCTAGCGCTGGCGAGATAGGTCCTGCTGTCCCAATGCCCCATACGCCCGCGAAAATTGCGGTTGGACGTGGAAATACAGACATCGGTGGAGCCCAATACGCCCTTGTCTATGCCGCCGCACGGCCCGCAGCTGCTTTGATTGAAAATAGCCCCGGCTTCTGTCAGGGTTTTGACATAACCCTTGTCCAGCGCCTGTTTGAAGATATTGATTGAGGCCGGAATAATGATCAGGCGCACGTCGGGATGAATGGTTTTTCCCTCCAGTTCTTCAGCGGCCTCCTGAATGTCCTCGATTCTGCCGCTGGAACAAGAGCCCAGGAAAGCCGTGCTGATCGGTATGCTGTCAAGCTCGCTGAGCGCGACTACATTGGCCGGCGACCAGGGCTTGGCTATTCTTGGGCTGAGCGCTGACAGGTCAAGCTCCAGGGTGTATTCGTAGTCGGCATCGGCATCCGGCAGCACCAGATTGCCAGGCGTCTGCTTGTCACGCGCATGACAGTAAGCCAGCGTAATCTCGTCGGGAACAAAAACCCCGAACTTGGCGCCGATTTCAACCGCCATATTGGCGATCGCGAAACGGTCATCCTGAGACAATTTGGGCTGGGCATGATCGTGAAATTCAAGGCAGCGATACTGGGCGCCGTCCTCGCCCAGCAGGCGCAGCAGCTCCAGGACGATATCCCGCCCGCTGCAGGTTTCAGTCAGGCTGCCGTGGAAAATGACGCGTATCGTTTTCGGCTTGCGCAGCCAGGTCGTGCCTGTGGCCAGCGCGAACAGAATATCGGTAGAGCCCATGCCGGTGGCGCAGGCACCCAATCCGCCGCCCATAATGGTATGGCTGTCGGCGCCGACAATCAGGCTGCCCGGCTGGCACAGGCTGTTTTCGACCAGCAACTGATGGCAAATGCCTTTATCCACCAATAAGTTGTCCATCTTCTGGTTTCGGGAAAAACGCAGAAAATTGGCGGAAATGTCGGCACGTTCAATGCTGGCCGCCGGTGAGAAATGGTCATTGGTAAAAATGACTTTGCTTTTGTCCCAGATGGATAATCGACGCCGCTCGAACTCATTGATGAGCAAAGCAATGGTTGCGTCATGGCCCAGCAACGCATCTATCCTGGCATGCACGTAGTCTTCCTGGCCGGTGCCGTTCAAGGCATGGCTGCGGATGACCTTGTCGCTTAATGTTTCCCGCACGATAAACTCTCCGAATCAGTCACTGACATGTTGGGCGAGAAAATCGGCAATTCTCACGCCTGACAAAGCCTGGGTACGAAACTGCAGGCAATCACTGTAAGCTTGTTTGTGGCGTTCCTTGCCGCGTTTTTCCATAGCCTTCTTGACGCTGCCGAGTATCTGATGGACAGTTTCTTCCTCTGCGTCGATATTGGCCTGTTTCAACAGATGGCGCACCAGTGCGGCACCGCTGTGCTTGCCCAGCACATATTCGGTTTTCGCGCCAACCCATGAAGAAGGCAGATATTCGTAACTTTTTGCATTTTTGAGCATGCCGTCGACATGTACGCCCGACTCGTGACGGTACACATTAAAGCCGGTGACAGGTTTGGTCGGACTGGTATGAATGCCGCTGATCCGCTCAACCTCCCTGGCCAGAACCGGCAGATAGTCGGGACGGACTGAATGCCCTACGAACAAAAGATGCTCCAGAGCGGCGATGGCCTCCGCCAGGTCGGCATTTCCGGCGCGTTCCCCGATGCCGTTGACTGTACAGGTAATGCTGGATGCGCCTGCGGCGACACTGGCCAGCGTATTGGCGACAGCCAGACCAAAATCGTTGTGGCAATGAGCACACAGCCTGACGTCTTTGGGGACCGCATCGTATAGGTGCGCTATCAACCTCTCCATGGCGTAAGGGAAAGTACAGCCGACCGTGTCGCAGACAACAATTCTCTTTATGGGTACACTGGTCAGCAATGTATTCATAAAAAGCATCAGTGATGAAAAGCTTGCCCGCGTTGCATCCTCGAAAACCAGATTGACGCCCATGGCCCTGCCGGCCGCCTCTTCGGCCGCGGACTGGAGCATGCCGAGTGCCTTGGACCGGTCTACGCCAAGGGTTTGCTGAAGACGAAAATCACTGGTCGGCATGAACAGAAACACTTCATCGGCCTGGGCTCTTTCGGCCGCGATAATATCGCTGTGAACGGCGCGGGCGGTTGCGCCTATGCTTGATCGCAGCCCCATGCTTTTCATTTCCTGCATAGCCTCGGTATCGGCGCAGCTGCTGGCCGGAAAGCCCGCATCCAGAACGTCAACCCCCGCTTCTGACAATAACTTTGCCAACCTTAGCTTTTCTTCCAGCGTGAACCAGACGCCCGGCGCCTGCTCTCCATCGCGCAAGGTGCAATCAATCGTCTCGATTTTGGCAGGGATATTGGTGTAGATGCCCTTAATTTCTTTCTGCTCCACTGTTTATATCCTCTTAATTAATGATGGCTAGACCGCTAATATTTTCCCGATCAGGGAAATCGGCCTTAAATAGTTTGGCCTCCGCTTTATAACCGCGCATCTCAAGCCGTACGCTGAATAACCTGAACGCACCGGCTGCCGCTTTCCGGTCATTGTCTGACAAGCTCTCGAGCAAAGGGACAACGTGTTTCAATGTCTCGGCGCCATCCAGCCAGAGGTCCTGCCCGGCTTGGTTCAATGCCAGCTCAATCAGCCGGGAGGCGATTTTCTCTTGGTTGTTGAGAAGATCCTCGATCGCCAGTGAGCGCCGGATAAGCCTTTCCGCGTCTTTAAACTGTCCTCGCTGGCGCTCCAGATAGCCTAGCCGATACAACAGCTCCGAGACTTCCGCGGGCGCAAACACCTGATCGTCCGCAATCTTCAGCGCCTGATGGCAAGCTTGAGCCGCCATATCTATCAACCCGTTGCTTTCAGCGGTCGAACAGACTTTTATCTGTTTGTCATAGTCAACTCTGGCGTCGTTGTAGTTGCAGCTGCCCAAGGGCAACAGCAGTGATAGTGAGAACAGGGCTTTGCTCTTGATCCATTTCATAAGAATCGGCGTGTCATTATTCGGTTAGCGTTTCAATGCCCGTTGCCGGACCGGAAGATACCGGTCCGGCAACGGGGCTGGCTAATTCAGCCGCTATACTGAATTTACTTTTTTTGCGGCACGACCTGCAGTGTCTTCAAAAATGCCACAAGCGCTTTTTGATCCTCTACCGGTTTTGCGGCGAAGGCATCGCGAGAGGCGCGGGCTTCTCCGCCGTGGTACAGAATGGCTTCTGTAATGGTGCTGATGTCGCCGCGGTGGCCATAAGGCGCAGTATTGCCGACATCCCATAATTTGCGGGTCAAGAAGAATTCGGAACCCGGCTTGCCGTTCTGGTCCGGCCGGCCCTGCGCGAGCTGCTCGTTGCAAAACCAGCGGATAGGATTGGCGCTATTGGCGTCATCACACAGGTTGTGGCGTTTAAGATCGGTATAAGCGCGGACAATGGCCGTATTTTTGGGGCCTTTTTCAAGTCTGGGCTTGTCGCCGGTCTTGGTCATGTCGAAGGAAAAATTCGGACAGCCGTCCTCGGCGGATTTGCAGTTGCCGGCAGGATTGTACGGATTGGGTTCGACAAAATGGCGGGTGTTCAGCACCATCGAAGGCACGTGACAGGAGGTACAGCCGACATCGTTGAATACCTTTTCACCGTGTTTAACAGCCTCGCGCTCTTCGTGTTTTTCCGGCATGAACTGCACCGGCGTGGATAATTGAGCCTGCCAGATGCTAATGGCGGTCTCGTCGCCGATGGTCAGCTCGCGCTCGACGCCGTCTCCATCAAAATCCATCCCTTTAGACGGATTCAAGTCAAAACGCTCCTCGGCCTGCATGCCGTGATGGTGGTTCATGGCATTGTTAGAGAATTCGCGCAATGAAATGACTTTGCCGGCTTGATGAAAAGGCTTGACTATCAGATCGTGATCGATGCCTTCCGATTCAACCACTTGCCCGTTAGCAATTTTGATCTTGAACTTGACGCCTTTCGTGGTCAGCGTATGAATGCCGTCACCCAGGGCGGCTCTTTGCGCCTGAAGATCCGCTGTCATTTCGCGCGCCAGCATTTCAATCGGCCCTGAGCCGTGCATGCCCAGGGTGTTGCGGCTATTGCTTCTTGTCGGGCTTACAGAGAGCGTGACAGGGTCCAGCGTCTGGGCCAAAACAAATACGTTGGCGACAAAATCGCCCGCGCCGCCGCTTTCGGGCTGAGCATGGCAGCCGGAACAGGCATCGGAATCCGGGGCCGAAGTGCGCAGTTTTTCAACCTGTGCCGCGGTGATGGGTTCGCCCTCTTCCGAAAAGCTGGGAATGTCGCGTTTGTCGCCGCCGCCAGTCGTTTCAGGGCGGCCTGAACCGTCGCAACGGTTGAATCTGGCGTCAAACAGCGATTTACCGTGGTTGCTGATTTGCTGGAAGCTGAGAGCGCCACTATTGATGTCTGCCTGTTCTATTGAGAAAGGAACGGTCGGGGAATCCGCTTCAAGTCCGGGCGGACAGATTTTAGGAGCGGCTGCGGCCGCACTGCCAAAATGAGAGGATAAAAGCCCGAATAAAATGTAAGGTATTAATTTATATTGCTGCTCCACAAGATTTTCTCCAATTATGAGATGATTTGTTCTACTTGTTATATTCACTCCGGCGCTGCTTGGGGCTTCCTTTTTTAACGCAGCTGAGCGGCACCTGCTAATGCTAATGATGCAGAAAAATCATCGGGCATTAGCTAACTGGTAGCAAGCTAGAGCATCAGCTTGAATAATGTGCCATTGGATAACGGCATGACACGCTGACATCCAGATAATCCGTAAACGCCATCTCAATCGCAACTTCTAATGTTCCTTCACTTTTCTCCTTAAGGGGTGATGAGATCGGCTAATCTTCAACCCCAGATGAGACCGTTGCATCATCCGTATTAAATACACCCTCTGTACCAAATACTTCTGGATAGAACCTGCTGAGCCTTAACTCACGCCCCACATTAAAATTGAAATGCCAAGTTCCGCCCTGTTGAACATCGAAGTACTTGAGATAGTTTGAAGAAATGGATCGTTGAAATCTGTTAAAAATTACACAGGCAATATGTGATTTATTTACATGAACAGAAATGGCCTAAGAAAATGGACAGCGGCTTAAGTGATAAAGCGGCTCTATGGTGATATCAACGCATGAGGGAAAAACGTGAACAAGAAAAGAAGCAATCACTCACCGCAATTCAAAGCCAAGGTAGCCCTGGCAGCGCTGAGGCGATAAGACCTTAGCCGAATTGTCGGCCGAGTTTGATATCCACCCGAATTAGATCACCTCAACGCTGGCCGGCTCAGCATCAGCGATCAGACACCAACACATGACGGCTTGGGAAAAATTAGAGGCTGTTTGCGAATAGCCGTAATCAGAAAATACTTAATCAAAGCCGGGGCACACCGGCTTTTTTGTATCTCATTAATTAACCAATAAGAAATGAGCGGTAACATCATGACCGAGGGATTACACCCCACCCTCACTTACAGTGGAGTCTCTATTCAGCCCCTTTAATTTAGGGGCTTTTTTTGCCTTTTGTTCTTCCATTGCGAGCGCTTGAGTCAGTATAACCAAATAGTGAGCATCAAAGCTCAGCCAAGCCCACCATTTACTGGCAGTTTTATTTTTGTCAACTATGCTTATCTTGTGTTTCTTGCACAGTACAAACAATATGAAATTAGAGACAGAACCAGATAAAAAACTGTATAGATTTATTGAGTCGCGTGCTAAAGATAAGAGAAAGCATGACCGCCGAAAAGAACCCGCTTTTAGGCCCTATGACGTAACTCAGGAGCATATTGAGAAGATTAAACAGGCAAGTGGAGCAATATTGGCAATATCAGACATGCTTAGACGGTTTCAAGTGGATGAGGAATGCGAAAGTCTTATACCGGAAGCCATCAAGAGCAACTTTAACAAAGTGACTATGCTAGACGCTGTCAATCTGCTAGCCGATACAATCGGGGAATCAGCGGAATATTTAGAGAAACTCCACCTAAAGTAACCGAAGCATTACATCAAAGAACAATCATCGATCAAGGCTGGCTATATGCTGGCCTTTTTTATGTCTTTTAATTTTTGTTAATTAGTCGATAAGAAATGAGCGGTAATATCATGAACGAAGGTTTACGCTCTCACCCTCAATACAAAGTCCTTATTCAGCCCCTTTCAATAGGGGCTTTTTTGTGCCTGATGAATCGGCAACTGTTGCGGCTGTTTTTGTGAATTAGTGAAGTATATGGCACAAACGGAACTAGGCGAAATGAGCCCGAACATAGCGGAATGACTGGGCTCAGACGATTTTGCTGATTTTTTGTGTTTTGCAAAATTTCCGCAAAATCTTAAAGAATTTCGCGTTTTGCATGGCACAAGGACAATTTGACGATTTTTAGATAAAACAGCCAGGAAGGTTTTGCTGTTTTTGCCTTTTTCAGCGTTAACATTTTGTTTATTTGACGTTTTTATAATCGACCAATCGAACTCATTTCCTAATGGCGATTAATAATAGCCCAATTATAACCGCAAATCCGTCCCAGTTAAGTTTAAAGTTAACCAATCAAACTTTAAACTCGTGCACTAAATGTTCATTATCAGTTTAAAGTTTTGTAAATAACTGTTTTATTTGTAGTTTTTTATTATAGTGCAAAAGAATTAGGATGGCTAACTTTAAACTAACTTTAAACTGGATTTTTTTAATATTTTATAATTTTCGTCCGATCCAGACTGCCCTGCCGACCAGATAAAGGTCCGGACTGTCCAGTCCGTCTTCCACAATAAACGATTGATACGCTTTATTGTCAGAGCTGATGCTGATTTTTTTTCCTGGCAGGATTTGCAGGCGCTTGAGCAAGAAGCGCCCGTCCATGATCAGCGCATAAATGCCTTCAGTAACCAGTTCTTTGGATGATAAATCAACCATGACGACATCATTGTCGTGCAGCGCCGTCTCCATCGACTCACCGGCGACATAGACTAGGCAAAGCTGATCGGAGGCGCCCCCCAGCTCGTGCTGTATCCATTCGCGTCTGAATGCTAAATAGCATTTGATATTTTCGCTGTCATTCCAGGCACCATGGCCGGCCGAGGCTCGTACATCATATAAAGGTATGTATAAATAATCGTCGGACTCAATAGCGCCAGTTATAGGCTCTTTATCGCCGCGGTACTTTGGGCCATTGCCCGTCAAGAGCCATTCATAATTAAGATTAAACGCGTCAGCAATAACAATTAACTTTTTTCTTGATGGATCAGAATCGCCCTTTCGCCAATTTCTTACGATGCCTTCAGAAAAACCGCAAATTCTTGCGAACTCAGAATTTCCTCCAAATTCGTTAACTATCTCATCAATTCTTTCCGCAAATGTGTCGGAGTTAGAATCGCTAACTCCGACATCGTCGCTATTATGCTCTTCGAGTGTCGTAGTTATCATAAGCTTTTGAAAAAAGTAAACATTTATCAACAATCCCAGTAATTATTTACGATCAAACTCCGACAAACTACGACACAACAAAACATTGTCGTAATTTTTTGTTGATGCTCGTAATTATTTGAAGTATTGTTTACCACATGAGCCAGTTAAACAATACAAAAAAAGCCAGTCACTCGGACTGGCATCCCGCCGACATCGTGGCCGCCCTTCGGAAAAAAGGCTGGTCGCTACGTCGGCTTTCTATCCACCACCAGCTAAGCCCGTACACGCTGGGCAATGCGATCGCCTCGCCTTATCCCAAAGGCGAGCGCATTATCGCCGCCGAGATCGGTGTCGCGCCCCAGGAGATCTGGCCCTCGCGCTATGACGATCAAGGCATGCCCAATCGAGGCCGACGGCCACGTAGTGTTTAACCCTGTATATAAGGTGATGGGAATTATAGCCCACAGTAAACGCAAAAACCGCAAGGAGAGGATTTAAATGTTTAAAAGTCAAGATGGATTTACAGTTGAACTGTTCAAAATTCCAGCGCCCCAGACATTGGCGCCCGGCGATAACCGCTATGCGCGCGAATCAGCGCTTTTGATCGGCGAGATATTGACCGAGTCAGGGTTTCCAAATCGTAACGCAATCAGTGCGGAATTATCACGCAAAGCCGGCAAGGAAATCAGCAAGCATATGCTGGACGGCTACGCCAGCCCGGCCCGCATCGATCATGCCTTGCCTTTATGGTTGGCGCCGGTATTGGAAGAAGTTTGCAACTCATCCAAATTGACGGACTGGATGGCCGAAAAGCGCGGCGGCATGGTCGCCTACGGCAAGGACGCCGTCGCCCAGGAGCTAGGCCGACTGGTGCTATTAAGAGAGCAGACCCTCAAAGACATTAATGCGCGCATTAGACGCCTTGAGGCCATGATGCAGGATGACGGCCATGAGTAAACAACACTATTACAGTGCCAAGGAATTGGCCGGATTGCCTGGTATGCCTGGAACCATACAAGGCGTAATAAAAATGGCTGTTCGCGAAAACTGGCCAAGCCGCGCCAGGTCAGGCAAAGGCGGCGGCTACGAATATCCCGAATCAGCCACGCCCAAAGGAACACAAAAACATTTAGCGAATCAGCGCGTTAGCGAAGCCTTGCCGGCCGACCAGCTGCCGGCCGTTATCGAGGTCGACGAGTGGTCGCTCACCGACACCCAGCGCCTGGAGCGCGATGCCCGCCAAGCGATCGTCGCCGAGATCGCGCGCCTGCAAGCAGAAACCCGCTGCACGCAGGAAACCGCGATCAACACCTTACTGACCCTGGCCAAACGCGGCCAGCTCAACCCGATCGTGGCCCGCCAGCTGGAACTGGCCCGCGACAAGCGCGGCGCCAAAAACGCCGTGCCCAGCGTGCGCACGATCAAACGCTGGCTCAATGCCGACAGCCTGGTCCCTAAATTCAACCAGAAAAAAATGACCCTGCCCGTCTGGGCGGCAGACTTTTTGAAGTGCTACCAGCGCCCGCAAAAACCCAGCGTCGCGATGGCTTATGCCGAGTTCGCCAGCCAACACCGGGGCAACTGCCCGAGCATTCACCAGGTTAGGCGCTTTCTGGACAAGTTGCCCAAGATCCATGCCGAAAAAGGCCGCATGGGGCCGCGCGAACTGAAAAGCATCAAGCCCTTTGTGCGCCGGGCTTTTGAGGATTTGTGGCCGAATGATGTCTGGTCCGCCGATGGCCATAGTTTTGACGCCGAAGTCCAGCATCCTTTTCATGGTCGCCCGTTCCGGCCGGAAGTCACGGCCATTATCGACGTGGGCGACCGCTCCGTCGTCGGCTTTTCCGTATCGCTGTCCGAAGCCTCGCTGACCACGGTCGACGCCCTGCGCCATGCGTTCACGCGCTCAGGCATTCCGGCCATCTTCTATGTCGATAACGGCTCAGGCTATGCCAACGAAATGTTGAAAGACGAGGCCGTCGGCATCCTGGGCCGGTTCGGCACCGAGGTCCAGCATTCATTGCCCTACAACAGCCAGGCGCGCGGCGTGATCGAGCGGTTGCATAAATCCTTATGGATACCGCTGGCCAAGACGCTGGACAGCTATATCGGCTGGGACATGGACCGCGAAGCCAAGCAGCTTTTCCACAACGAAAGCCGCCGCGGCGACAAGAACGGCCTGATCCGCCTGCCGATCAGCTGGGCCAACTTTATCGCCGCCTGCGAGGATGCGATGGAGCACTATAACAACCGGCCGCACAGCAGTTTGCCCACGATCCAGGACCCCGAAACCGGCAAGCGTCGGCACATGCGCCCCTATGAGTACCGGGCGCGTAAGATGAACACGATCGATGGCTATCAGCATCACACAATCGCGCCCGAAGAGGCCGATATCCTGTTCAGGCCGCGCGTGGTACGCAAAATCCTGCGCGCCGAGATCAATCTGTTCAGCAACCGCTACTTTAACAGCGAATTGGCGACCCGCCACGGCGAAGAGCTGCAAATCGGCTATGACATCCACGACGCCAAGTGGGTCTGGGTTTATGACGAGGACGGCCGGTTCCTGTGCAAGGCTGAGTTTAACGGCAATTCCAGGGATTATTTCCCCAAGCCCGTCATCGAGCAGGCGCGAGATCGACGCGCCGACGGCCGACGGAAACGCGCGGAGAAAACACTGGAAGAGATCGAGGCGGAACGTAACGGCGGCAAGGCTTTGGAAGCCCTGCCCATTGAAGAAATCCCCGGCATGCGCGCAGCCGCGCTGCGTGTCGAGAATCGGCCCGTGGAAATGGCAGCCACCATTCCCACGAGCGACCAACCCAGGGAGCGCTTTAACTTCTGGCGCGAACTGGATCAACGGGTAAAAGCCGGTGAGGACATCCCCGACGGCTTGCGCCCTTTTTACATCGCGTACCCGAAATCTGCCGACGGCAGAAGCTGGCTGCGCACTTATGCCGCTGACGAGCAATCCAGCGGCGCACTGTAACACTAACAACAAAAATGAGTGAATTATGATGATACAACATGATAACCCCGTCACGCAAGCGGCCGGCATCGCGCAAATCGGCAACCTGGCGCAATGCCAGACGGCCCTGGAGCGCGCCCTGTCACGCTCGACCAATCTGCCGGGCCTGGTCTGCTTTTACGGGCCGTCAGGCTGGGGCAAAAGCCTGTCGAGCAACTTCCTGTGCAACGCCCAGCGCGGCTATTACGTCCAGGTCAAGTCGATCTGGAGCAAAAAAGTGCTGCTCCAGAAAATCCTATTGGAAATGGGCATCAAGGCCGGCCAGACGACCGGCGAAATGCTCGACCAGATCTGCGACCAGCTGAGCGCCTCCGGCCGGCCTTTGGTCGTCGATGAGATGGACCACCTGGTCGACAAGAAGGCCGTGGAACTGGTCCGCGATATTTACGAGGGCAGCCAAGCGCCGATCCTGATCATCGGCGAGGAAAGCCTGCCGCAGAAGCTGAAAAAGTGGGAACGCTTCCACGGCCGCATCCTGTCTTTTGTGCCCGCCCTGCCCGTCTCCCTGGACGATGCGCGCCTGCTGGCGCAAGTCTACGCGCCCGGCATCGCCTGCGGCGACGACCTGCTGGCGCATCTGGTCGACATCAGCCACGGCAGCGTCCGTCGTGTCTGCGTCAATCTGGACCAGGCCCGAGAGGAAGCGGACATGCTGGGCGCCGATTATATCGACCTGGCGATCTGCCAAAAGAACAAAGTCAATTTTTACACCGGCGAAGCGCCAAAACGTAGGGTTTAAGTAATGCAAGTAGAAACATACGCAGACGATCGCGCCGGGGGGCGCGTGTTTTCAGGGGATGCCAGCATGAGGCTGGCCGTAAGGGAAAACAGCAAGGAGCCTGCTATTTCGCTGCATTTGATATGCGCTAACCACAATACGGTCGGCATGCTGACGCTGACCAAAGAGGAGCTGCAAGAACTGATCGCCGCCGGCGCCGCCGCCATTGACTATATCAATGCGAAGGAGGCCACCCATGCGTAGATCGCCAGGTAAAAAACCCGTCCATTTGCAAATGATCGGCGGCAAAGAACCGCGCCAGTTAATCTGGGAGCAAGTCCGCATTTTGCGCGAGTTCACCCTAAAACAACTCAGTGGCGCAGTATCAGGCGCCATTCCCTACGACACGACCCGGACTTATTTAAAAGCCTTGCACGCCGGCGGTATCTTAAGCCGCGACGAGAAAACCAAGGTTTATAAATTGGAAAAGGACAACGGCGTCGAAGCGCCGCGCGTCGATCGCAAGGGAGCCGAAGTAAAACAAGGCCGGCCACAGGAAAATATGTGGCGAACTTTGCGCCAGTTGGGGCGCCCGGTCACGGTCCAGGAGCTGGTCGCCTTCGCGAGCACGCCCGAGCACCCGATCACCGAATCCTATGCGCTGGATTATCTTAAAAATCTATTTTATGCGGGTTATGCAACCCGTGAGGACGGCCGCTATATGTTAAAGGCAAGCAAAAACACCGGCCCCAGGCCGCCGCAGATTCAACGCTGCAAGCAAATATTCGACCCGAATCTAGGCGAGGTCGTCTGGAGTAAAGTCAATGCCTAATCAAGCATCATTAGAACGGCTAAAGGCCGAGGTGGCCCGAACCAACATCACGCAAGTGGCGGCCAAGATCGGCGTGCCGCGCTGCACGCTCAGCCTCGTGGTCAGGGATAAATATCCGGCCAACCCGAAAAACATCCTGGAGAAATTCGAGGACGCTTTCGGCCGGATTCTCTGCCCACACCTTAACATCGAGTTAAAGCGCGCCGAGTGCCTGGACTATTCCAGCAAGCCGCGCCCATCGAATCCGATCGGTCTGGCCCATTGGCGGGCCTGCCGGAACTGCGAACACGGTAAAACAGGGGGTATGAAATGAGAAAGATCTGCACAGTTAAAAGAGGCGTTAAACACCGCAAATTGCTCCGTGAACATTGTCGCTGGCGATTGACAGCAAGACGTGGAATCAACTTTCGCGCTAGATTTCGATTAGGGTTGTCTCGTCCAAAGATGTGGCCACTGTGTGAATACGAAAGATTCCATAGCGACAATGCTGAAAATAAAGGTTACCGCGCCTTTGCGTGGCGACTGGTTGAGGAGGGTTTATAAGATGAGCATCCAGATTAACAAAGACAATCCCGGCCTGGTTGCCGTTCACTCCCTGGAGCGGCTGGATTTGCGCGACGGCACGCTCATGTACTTTATCGCGCTCAACGTCAAGCAGGACACGCTGATCAGCGTGTCATTCGGTCCGGACACGGACGACGAGGAGGACGCATGAAGGCACTCTTCAACCAACTGGCGGCGCGCATCGAGCGCGCCATCCCGGCCATGCAGGCCGTCACGAAAACCGTCGGCGTCAGCTTGGCCGCCCAGCCCGACTGCACCCGACTAGCCGAGCTGGCCGAGCATATCGTCCGGCTGACCGATCTGGGTTTTCAGGTCATCGACATGGACATCCGGGGCGAGGCGCCGGTGTTCTCCGTGCGCCCGATCCCGCGCCCGCATCCCGTTAACGATCAGGAGGTTTAACATGATCAGACCGCATAACGAACTGCTGAAACACGCCCGCCGCCGCGCCCGCCTGGACCTGTTCCTGGACCGCTGCACGGGCCTTTTTGAAAACCTGCAAGCCAAGCGCCGCTTGAAAGCCCGCCGCCGCACGGCTCGCGACCTGTACAGCAAGGGGGTTTTGTGATGCCCGCTGAACAGAACCCAGGCCTGGTCGCCCAAGTGGCCGAAAAACTGCTCGCCATGGGCTTCGTGATCGTGACCGCGCGCTTTGGCGATGCGCCCTGCATCACGGTCAAGGCCACAGTGGCGACCCGGCAGCTGCCCTCGCGCTACAAAGGCCAGGGACAGGACGGACGCGGACACTATTTCACCTATGCCGCCAACGTGGACGGCGTCGAGGTCGTCTGGCACCGGGCCATGGTGGCGCCGGCCTTGAACCCGCGCCGCCGCTGGCAAGCTCGGCGGCCGTGGCGCACACTGGCCTTTAAAGCGCTGCACTGAAACAACCCCGCCCGTGCCGTTTCCCGGCATGGGCACCTTAACGCATGAATTTAGGTAACACCATGAGCACAAATCCTCTGAATACGTCCTTCCCTATCCCCGACGGCTACCGCGCCGACTCGTACGGCCGCCTGGTGCCTGTCGCCACCATCGAGCCGCTGGATCTGCTGCGCGATGACACCGTCGCCACCATTATCAGCAAGGCCCGCCGCGTCCAGGAGCAGATGCGCACCTTCAAGAACCAGGCCATGGACGATATCGCGGCCTTTCTGGCCATCGCGGCCGAACAGTACAAGACCACATTCGGCGGCCGTAAAGGCAATCTGTCCCTGGTCAGCTATGACGGCAAATACAAGGTGATCGTGGCGGTCAGCGACTCGCTGAACTTCGATGAGCGTCTGCACATCGCCAAGCAGCTGATCGACGAGTGCATTCACGAATGGACCGCCGACAGCAACGCCAACATCAAAGCCCTGGTCGAGCACGCCTTCCAGACCGACAAGCAGGGCAACATTAACACGGCCAGAATCTTCGGCCTCATGCGCCTGAAAATCGATGATCCGAAATGGCAGCAGGCCATGCAGGCGCTGAAGGATTCGATCCAGATCACCTCGACCTCCCAGTATCTGCGTCTGTATGAGCGGGTCGGCGAGTCCGACAAGTATCAGCAGATTGCTATGGATATTGCGGGGTTATAGTCATGGAAACCACATCACCTGTACTGATCGACCGCAAGCAGATCGCCAAACTGGCCGGCCTGCCGTCCAGCTATAAAGTCAACCTGGCCGCCGCCTTGCCGGCGCTGGGCATGCCGCAACCCAAGGCCAAGCGAAACAACGCCTATCTGTACGACGAGGCCGAGATATTGCCCCGGCTGGAGAAGACGCCGCTGAAGGATATGCCGATCACGTCCGAACACTTTATCGCCGAAATGGGCGGCCTGAAGGCGCCGCTCCATGTCGACAGCCCAAGGCTGGACAACCGGCTAGCCTGCGCCTTCATGCGCGGCCATTATGCAACGAAATGGGGACGCAGGACGCATGACCGCCGGCTGCTGAAAGCCCGTAAAAGCCAGCCGAGCCGCCAGATCGTGCATCTTAAGGAAATGGATAATGCCCGCGAGGCGCTACGGCCCGGACTGACCCCGGCGAGTGCGCCGGACGGCGTGACGTTCGCCTCGTTGGCCGGCAATGCGCGGCAGAGCTATTACTAAACCCTACCGGTACGGGCGGCCCGAACGGCCGCCCTTTTCAGCAAAAACAACAACAAGAGCAGCAATCATGGCTAGTAACCGAAACCGAAGCTATAAAAACCCCAAACACGTCACCCGACGTCACGCCGCGATCGGCAAGATCCATATCGGCAAGCAGCAGCTGGGCATGGATGACGACACCTACCGCGCCATGCTGTTGGCGATCGGCGGCGTCAAGTCGGCCAAAGACCTGACACCGGAAGGCATCAGCAAGGTGGTACAGCACCTGGAACGCGCCGGCGCCACCTTTACCACGCCCAAGCGGGCCGGCCGCCGGCCGCATTCGATCGGCAGCGCGTCCGAACGGGCCGCGCAGTTGCGCAAGATCGAGGCGCTGCTGGCCGATGCCGGGCGCCCGTATGAGTATGTGGCCAGCATGGCCAAGCACATGTACAAAAAGGACGCGCTGGAATTCTGCGACGGCCGCGAGCTGGCCGGCATCATCGCGGGCTTGATGAAGAATGCTAAGCGTGAAGGACGGGAAGTCAGATGAACAACGACGAATTGAAACGCGAGGCGATTTATATAGCTGCCGCCCTAGCAAGGGGCGATGGCCTTTCGGTGTTGTATCGACTCTGCGAAACGCAGAAAACAATAAGCACTAAAAAGGTGCTCGAACATATTGAGCGGACACACGAATTTATGAAGGACTGCGCCGCCATCATGGTAAAACTCGAACGCGAATTGCCGAATAACGCCCAGCGCGAAGGGCGGGATGCGAAATGAAAATAGACCTTATAGAACTGGCCTCCAATGTGATAAGTCTGACTGATGCCAGAGCCCGCTATCGCCCTGGTGCTTGCAAGCATAGACCGATCATCGTCAGCGAAGAACTCAACACGGTAGAGTGTGGCGATTGTGGCGAGAAGCTGAATCCGGTAGCCATGCTGCTTCGATTGGCGCACGAAGAATCCATGTGGAAGCGCAGTCTTGAACAGATGCGCGAGCTTCGCGAGGAACTGAAAACCCGGCAACGCTGCAAATGCGATCATTGCGGAAACATGACGAATATCAGGCCGAGGAGGAAATAATGGCAACACCAGCAAAACCAACAAAAGAGCAATGGGACGAGGTCAAGCGCAAGCTATCCACGCCATACTGCTCTGTTTATTTCCTAATCGATGGCTATGCCGTCGCGGCACAGGTCCAGAGAGACAAGATGCGCCTGGTGATTGCGGTTTATGTCAACGGCTATATGAAAGGCCAGGATATCTGGCATGGCCGGGAAAGCGAAATCGACAAGCTGCCCGATATTCCCCGCCGCTTTTATGCAATCAAAAGCAAGGGTAGAAGCGCCAAGCAAATCAAGCAATACGAAAGGGCGTTCGGCAAGCGCGAAACCAAGAAGATGGGCATTTATGACCGCTTTTTTTTCACCTTGCCCTATTTTTCAACGCCTGGCGCTTTTATCACCCACATCAAAAAGCACAACGAAGATATCCAGATCGTCGACTATGACACCTACAAGGCCGCACTGGATCAGCACTTGGCCGCGATCGAGCCGGAGGTCGAAAGCGCATGAACGACCTCTATCTATCAGGGCTAACGCTCGCCAGCCTGGGCATGGCGGTATGGCTAAATGAGAGCCATTGGTATTGGATCGCGGCCTATTATGCCGTGCTGACTTTCGTGGGGCTGTTCGTATGAGCAAAAAACGCTTCGTTCAGGCCGTGATCATCCGCAGCCTGCCGGAACTGCCCAAGCTGCCGGCGGCGATCAAGTATGCCGAAGACCTGTGGGACGCCCTGACCCGGCACGGCTACGGCCAACCAATCGAGAGCAAGCCGCAGACCGGCAAGGACTGGCACCGGGAATTGAGCGACCGGCAGCGCAAGTGGTTCACGGCGTTCTGGCTCGCCTTCGGGCACAAGCAAGGGCGCAACGAGGCCGCGATGCGCTGGCACCAGCTGGGCGAACTGACCGACGCGCAATACCAGCAGATCGTCGATGCCGCCAAAAAGGAGGCCGGCAAGCAGTTGGCGCCCGGCCAGGTGCGCAAGATGGCCCAGGGCTGGCTGTTCGAAAAGCGCTTTCTGGATTATGCGCCGGATGAGCGTGTTAAACGCAACGAGCAGAATGCCGTTTTAACACGCTTGACGGGCGAACTGAACGGCGTCAGGCAACTCTACGAAGCCGGTGGCGACGAAGCCTTGCTGGAGCAGATCAACAAACTGGAGGACCAGATCAGGCAGGCGCGGCAAACCGCGTGACCTGCATTGTCAATCGCCGCCCGGCGAATTGACAAAACCCGTTCCGGGCGCTAATCTGATCGGGCACTGGCAAAAGCCGGTGTACGGGATTGGCCTCCCGGAATTTATCGGTACATGACCGCATCATGCGGCATTTTTATGTATAGCGTTCAGCTCTTCATTATGTCGGGCTGGACGGGCCGCCCCTAAAAAGGCGGGCCGGTCCGATAAGCCGGTAGGCCAACCCGTTCAGTCCGGCACCCATGATTGGTCTCATGTTGCCGGGTTTATAATCTTACTTATCGGAACCCACCATGAACGCACTAGCGCTAACTATTTCCAATACCCCTATCCGTCAGGACGATCAAGGTCGTTATTGCCTGAATGATCTTCACAAAGTCGCCGGAAGCCTCAAAAAGCACCGCCCAAACTACTGGCTGGAAACGCAGCAAGCACAAGAATTAATCGCGGAATTATCCAGTGCCGGAATTCCGGCTCTGGAACAAAATCAACCGGTTAGAGTGATAAACGGGGGCAATAAACAAGGCACCTATGTCGCTAAAGAACTGGTTTACGCCTACGCCATGTGGATCAGTCCATCATTCAGTCTGCAAGTCATCCGCGCTTATGACGAGATGGCGACAGGCCAGCTCAAGCCGTCATCCATCGATGTCAGCAAACCGATTTCATTAACGCAGTACAGCGATTACCGCGAAACCCTTAAGCAAGCCAAGGCGGATTTAAACAACGCCACGGTCTTTCTGACCGGCGCCGAATGCGCCTCCTTGGGCCTGCATAACATTGTGGCATCCGCCAAGCGCCGGCAAGAAGAGCAATTCAAGGTCACCGATACTATTATCCAGATGGAGTTGGACGGCTGCCCGCGCCATGAAATTGTCAAAGCGACCGGAAAAACCTTTAACCATGTGCGCCAGGTTATTTGGCAAGCACGTCGGGACGGCCTATTGCCTAAAGGCGGTGCAGAATGAATCCGCTAATCGACGCCCTGGACCGCCTGGACACGATCGTCATCTGCCTGGAAGCCATTGACGATCTGCTGTTGCCCGAGAAAGACCTGCACAACGTCAACCGCGATAAGTTCTCGGTGCTGATGGCGTTTCTCGTTTCTGAGCAACGGGACGCGCTGGCCGCGCTAACGGCCGGCCTTAAATAGCTATACCTAAGCCCGCTAAAAAGCCCCGCCAAGCCGGGGCTTTTTTTTGTCTGGCGTTTACGAAAATCCCGTCTTACGGCTAAGATTACCTGTTTTAAACTTGGGAGAAAGACGAGTGAAAACAATTAAAACAATACTCTGGACGCTGGCGGCTGTATTTTTAATGCTTTTAGCGATTGGGATATACATAGGGCCTCCAGAAAAAAATAGCGCGAAAACGGCAAATAAGCAGGACGTTGTTAACGTAGCGCCAAATCCAGAAGAATCACCTGTTGCAGCCAATCCAAAAACTCCAAGAGAGCGTTGCGCTGAAGCAATGGCCAAACTATCCGAGCAAGACTTTAATATCGAATGTGGCCCATTGCGCAAAGAAGAGATTTATGAGGCCAAAAAGTTGGCGCACCAGATTAATCCGGCGGCAGAAATCAATATCACAGAAGAAGACTCAGCACCCAATACTGAGGGAAAAGCGGACATTACAAATCCATCACTTGGTCTAACTTTCGCCGAAGTCAGCAAGGGGTTTGATGAATTCGGCATGACATTTGAATTAGCGCCACTTGCCGGCGGGGAACGCCGTATGATGGCTTCGTCTGATAGTACGAAAGCCATGTCAACGCTAGAAGTGATGGGGGAGCCTGACAATGTCAATCGTGTCTCACTGATGACTGGATCGGTAAAGAATCCTGCAGTCAACCTAGGCAATATCGCTTGTATGGTTATTCTACTCAATAACACTGTGCCGGAATGGGACGGCCGGGGGAAATGGCTTGAGGCAGCAATTCAAAAAGTATCGAAAGCCAAAACCAGTGAAAAGGCCAAGCAAGAAATCATACAAGGCGACAAAAAATTAGAATTGTCCTTGATTAAGGAATCGGGCGTATACTTCCTGACCGTCCAGCACAAGGATCATAAAGAATCTGATTGAAAAGCCCTCGTTCCGCCCTAAGTATTGAACACGTTAAGCCCCGCTCAAACGGGGCTTTTTTGTGCCCATTTATAAACATATAGTTTATAATGCGTGCCTTCATAAACTTCCAATCCAGCCGCCATGTTGAATTCACGCCTGTTTGATTTGCCGACGGATCTGATTCCGCCACGGTTACAAGAGATCGCCAGCTACTGCGGCCAGCAGACCGCGATTGTTTTATTGTTGAACTACCCGGGCGTGCGTATCCACGTGCCCAAGAAGCCGCATGCAACCCATCGTTTGGCTGAATTGCTGGGCCCCGAGGCCTTCGGCCTGTTGTGCGAAATCTATGCCGATGAATTGATCGATATCCCGCGTGCGGCGGCCGCGGCCCGCGCCCTGCGCAACCAGAACATTTTGCGCGACTTCGCCGACGGCAAGTCGCAGGCCAATATTGCCATCAAATACGGCCTGACCCAGCGCCAGGTCAACCAGATCTGCAATGCCGTGCCGATGCGCCAGCTGGATATCTTTGACGCCTAAGCCCGTTTAGGAAGCCTTTCCTATCCTGCCCCGCCGGGCCGGTTCTTATACTGGCCCGCATGAATACACAAAACCCCACTACCGTTTCAGCCGCCTGCACCGACCTGATTAAAGCGTCCGAAGCTTTGTATCTGGGCGCTTACCTGTGCCCATCCAACCTGCTGACCATCGGATGGGGCCACGTGATCGTGCCGAAATGGGACGCCAAGCTATTCCGGAACGTCTCGGCCGAGTCATTGGCCCGCATCAAGGCCGACTGCCAGCGCCGCCAGGTCATCAGCGCTGAAGCCAAAGCCCTGCTGCGCATCAATCCAGATCAGGCTCGGCAACTGCTGGACCGCGACATCGCCCAGACCGCGCTATTCCTGCGCTCCGTAACGCCGGTCGCGCTCACGCAGCATCAGTTCGATGCCCTGGTCTCGTTCATTTTCAACATCGGCCAGGGCAACTACGCACAATCGACCCTGCGCAAGAAGCTGCATGCCGGCGACACCGCCGGCGCTAGCGCCGAGTTTGACCGCTGGATCTACGGCACCGTGGACGGCAAAAAGGTCAAGCTGAACGGCTTAATCACCCGCCGCGCCGCTGAGCGCGCCCTATTCGAAGGAAACCCTCAATGACTACCGACGTAAATAAACTGCTGGCCAGACACCAGGCATTAGCCGAAGAACTGCACTATGAGCGCCACAGGGTCAACGCGTCGGCCGCGCGCGTGGATAACATCTGCGCCGAAGGCCGCGCCGTGCAATTCCAGCTGCTGCTGCACATGCCGTGCCGCGCATTCTTTAAATTGTTCAATATCAATCAGGAGGCGGCTTTATGAGCTGGGTCACGAAAACGGCCGGTTGGCTGGCAATCATTTATGGCGTGCTGGGCGGCATTACGGGCCTGATGGACCCGGCCGACGCCGGTATATTGGTGACGAACGGCATGGGCTATCTGGGCGTGGACCGCAAGTTCAAACGCTCGGGCCTGAACGGCACGGGCGGTCAATGATGTGGGCGACAATCGTTTTATACCTCGCCCCCGCCTTGGCCATTCTGGCCTTGATCGCCGTGGTGCTGGTCAACCGCAGCAAGGCGCAGCGCCTGGCACAGACCGTCGACACGCTACAGGCCGCCAATACGGCCGCCCAGGACCGAATCGCCCGGCGCCAGGCGCTGGATGCCGACCTGGAAACCCTGCACGAACGCCACCGCAAGGAAGACCTTTATGCCCAAACGCCTCGCCCTGATCGCGATGATTTTGACAATGACTGGCTGCCCGGCGCCGCGCCCGCCGATCCAGGCGCAGCCCCTGCCCCTGCCGGCCCGGCCGGTGCTGCCGGCGATCAAGGGCAGCGAGCTGGACTGCCTGAGTGGTGACGTCTACCGGCGCCTGGCCGAACGCCAGCGCCGGCTGCGCCAATATGCCGAAACCCTGGAAACCATTATTCGATCAACAAGGAACGACCATGAAAGGGCTCGAACCGCTGCTCAACCCGCTAGACCACATGAATGATGACGAGCAAATCGGCCATGCCGAGCAATTTCACACGGATCTGGCACTGTTGCAACACCGGCAGCGGCAGACATTCAACCTGAAGAACTACTCGCTCACGCACTGCGAAACCTGCGGCAACGAAATCCCGCAAGCGCGCCGGCAATCAATCCCCGGCGTCAACCTGTGCGTGAACTGCAAGGCCGCCGAGGAACGCCTGGAGAGACTGGGGCGATGAATTTAACAATTGATTTATGGCAGCTGATTGGCGTGCTGGGCGCTCTACTATCCGTAAGCATGACTGTGCTGCTAGGTCTCGCCAAGTTGTTGCTGACGCAGTTCGAAAAACGCCTAGATACCAAATTCGCGGCCCTGGAGCAAGGCGCAAAGAAGAGCGAGGCCGAATGGCAGCGCATTGAGCGCGATCTGATGACCATGCGATCAGAGCTTCCGCTTAACTATGTGCGCCGCGATGATTACATCCGAAACCAAACCATTATAGAGGCCAAGATTGACGGCTTGGCTGTCCGCATTGAAAACGCCCTATTGAAAGGAGAACGAAACCATGGCTGACCTGGAAAAAATCCGGCGCGAGTCGATCCGCTGGCAAATACTATTAACGCTCAACAACGCCAGGCCGATCGGCGCCTTCGAAAAGATTGTGCTGTCGGTGATCCAGTCGGAATACCCGGACGCCACGCAAAACGAAGTGCGGCGTGAGCTGGACTACCTGCACGACCGCGACCTGGTCAAGATCGACAAGCGCCCGGATGGTCGCTGGTTTGGCGAAATCGCCCGCTATGGCGTCGATATCGTCGAGTACACGCTACCGGTCGAGCCCGGCATCGCCAGACCTGAGAAGTATTTCAACTAATGCCAAAGCCATCACTGATCGATGGGCTGACGCCCGAACAGCGCGCCGCCTTTGAGCAGGAGCTGATCCGGCGCAATTTTACCGATTATGACGGCCTGGTCGATTGGTTGGCCGCCAATGGCTTCGAGATCAGCCGCAGTTCGGCTTATCGCCACGGTTCAAAGCTTAAGCGCAAGTTACAAGCCGTCAAAAACTCCACCGAGGCCGCGCGTCTGATCGCCGAGGCGGCGCCAGATGATGCCGACCTGCGCTCGGCTGCCGTCATTTCCCTGGTGCAGTCCGAGTTGTTCGACGTCATGGTCACGCTCCAGGATCTGGACGAGGCCGAACCCAGCGAGCGTGTCGGGCTGTTGAAAGAGGCCGCCAAGTCCGTGCTGGACATGACCAAGGCCAGCGTGCTGCAGAAGAAATGGAAACAGGAAATCGAGCATAAAATCCGTGAACAAGCCGCGCAGGCCGCAACCAGTGCGGCCAAAGCCGAGGGCGTATCTGAGCAAGGCATAGAGCGCATCCGCGAAGCGCTGGGCATGAATAACAATGGGTAACGCGAAGATCATTCCGGCCAATCCCGACGCGATTTTCCTGCCGTTCCAGGAACGCTGGATCAAGGACGATTCGCGCCTGAAGCTGATGGAAAAATCCCGCCAGATCGGCATCAGCTGGTCGACGGCCTACAAGGCCGATGAGCGTACAGCCATGGCGGGCCAGCGCTGGGACCAATGGGTTTCCAGCCGCGATGACTTGCAAGCCCGTCTGTTCATCGAAGACTGCAAGATGTTTGCGAAAATCCTGCAAATTGCCGCCCAGGATCTGGGCGAGAAGGTCATCGACGAAAAGGCCAAATTGACTGCCTACGTGCTGGAGTTCGCCTCCGGCAAGCGCATCCATAGCATGTCCAGCAATCCGGATGCGCAGGCCGGCAAGCGCGGCGGCCGCATCCTGGACGAGTTCGCGCTGCATCCCGATCCTCGCAAGCTGTGGTCGATTGCCTACCCTGGCATCACCTGGGGCGGCTCCATGGAGCTGATATCGACGCACCGCGGCAGCCACAACTTTTTCAATCAGTTGATCCGCGAGGTGCGCGAGCACGGCAATCCCAAAAAGATCAGCCTGCACCGGGTAACGCTCCAGGATGCGCTGGATCAGGGTTTTTTATACAAACTGCAACGCGCGCTGCCGGCCGACCACGAAGTGCAGGCCATGACCGAGGCCGACTATTTCGATTTCATCAAGTCCGGCTGCGCCGACGAAGAATCGTTCCTGCAGGAATACATGTGCGATCCGGCCGACGATGACGCGGCCTTCCTGGAATACGACCTGATCGCCAGCGCCGAATACCCCAGCGGCGAGCCTTGGGAAATCGAGCTGGATCAGGCCAAAGGCCGGGAATTGTACGGCGGGCTGGATATCGGTCGGCAAAAAGATTTGACGGTTTTGTGGATATTCGAACGGCTGGGCGATGTGCTGTATACCCGCAAGATCATCACGCTCAAGAAGATGAGCAAGCCGGATCAGGAAAAAGTGTTGTGGCCCTGGCTGGCAGTGTTGTCGCGCTGCTGCATCGATTACACCGGCCTGGGGATCGGCTGGGGCGACGATGCGCAAAAGCAGTTTGGTCAATACCGCATCGAGCTGGTGACGTTTTCCGCCTCCATAAAAGAAGCGCTGGCCTATCCGGTACGCGGCGCCCTGGAGGATCGCAAGCTGCGCATTCCATATGAGCCGGAGATACGCGCCGATCTGCGGGCGGTGACCAAGTCCGTTACGCCGTCCGGCAATATCCGGTTCACGGCCGAGCGCTCGGAAAACGGCCACGCCGACAGATTCTGGGCTTGTGCATTGGGTGTGCACGCCGGATCAACGCCGGCTTCGGTGATCGAATACACCCCCATCCCCAGCAAGAATGACCGCTATTGGGAAACAGACGATTTAGAGATTGAACGCGATGGAGCCTGGTAATCATGCACTTTTTAGACTGGTTTAAACAAAAGCTGACGGCGCAGGTCAAGGCCCGGCAGACCGACTCGCCGCAATCCGCCCTGCTGCACCGCGAGTTTGCTAATCACCCGTCCCGAGGGCTGACGCCGGCCCGGCTGGCCGCCATTCTGGCGGCCGCCGAGGCCGGCGACATGATCGCCCAGGCCGAGCTGTACATGGACATGCGCGAGAAAGACGCGCACATCGACGCCGAGATGCATAAGCGCGAAATGGCCATCAAGAAACTGGACTGGACGCTGGAGCCGCCGCGCAATGCCACGGCCCAGGAGGAAGCCAATACCCAGTCGCTCGAAGACTTGATCCGCGATGAGCTGGACATCGGCAGTATTCGCATGGACGCGCTGGATGCGATCGGCCACGGCTATGCCTGCCTGGAGCTGGGCTGGGGCCGCACGGCCCAGGGGCTCTGGTTCCCGAACCGGATCGAGCACCGGCCGCCGTCCTGGTTCACTTGCCCGCCCGACCAGCGCAACACCTTGCATCTGCGCGATTCTGGCGCCAGTTATGGCGTGCCGCTGCAGCCGTTCGGCTGGATCGTGCACCAGCACAAGTCCCGCGCCGGCTATATCGCCCGCACCGGCCTTTATCGCTCCCTGGTCTGGCCGTATCTGTACAAGAACTACTCGGTGCGCGACCTGGCTGAGTTTCTGGAAACCTACGGCCTGCCGATCCGTATCGGCAAATACCCGGCCACGGCCGGCGACAAGGAAAAGCGCGACCTGTTGCGCACGGTGCTGAGCATCGGCCACAACGCCGCCGGCATCATCCCGGACAGCATGCAGCTGGAGCTGGCGTCCATCACCGGCGGCGGCAACGGCGGCGCGGCTTTCTCGACCATGATCGACTGGTGCGAGGCCGCGCAATCGAAAGCCATTCTGGGCGGCACGCTGACCAGTTCCACGGGCGCCAACGGCAACCGCTCGTTGGGCGATGTCCATAATGAAGTACGCCTGGACATCCGCGACGACGACGCCACCCAACTCGACCAGACGCTGTCCGCGCACCTGGTTTATCCCATGGCCATGCTGAACGGGCTGTTCGCGGACAACCGCTGCCCGACTTTTGTCAGCGACACGCAGGAGCCGGACGACCTGGCCTTGTATGCCGATGCCCTGCCCAAGCTGGTGGGCGTCGGCGCCCGCATCCCGCTGCGCTACGTGAACCAGAAGCTGAAGATTCCTGAGCCCGAGGAAGGCGAGGAAATCCTGTCCACGGGTCCCAAGCCCATGCCGGCCGAGCCTGGCCAGCCAGCCGCGTCCCTGGCGGCCTTGGCCGGCGATACGGCGCCGTCCGTGTCATCGGCCGACCGCGACCCGACGTCCGTCGATAGCCAGACCGAACTGCTAGCCGCGTCAGCAAGTGCATCCGTCAAGGATTGGGTCGAGGCGATCTGTAAAAAGGTCGAGCAGGCCGACAGCCTGGAAGCGCTGCGCGATGAACTGCTGAGCAGTTACGGCGCCATGGACAGCGGCGAGCTGGTCAAGGTCATGCAGCTGGCGTTCGCGGCGGCCGAGCTGTCGGGGCGTTTTGATGTTGAGAACGGCCATTGATTTTTTAATGTAGGAGTATCCATGAAAAGCTTGAAACAGTTTATTGTTTTTTCCGGGCTGGCGCTGCTGTGGGCATCGCCCGCGCCGGCCACGCTGATCCGCGTGACGCCGACCAGCTGCAGCGGCACGATCACCACCGGCAACAGCGCCCAGACGCTGATCGCGGCCAACGCCGGCCGCATCGGCTTTGCGCTGCGCAATGTGAGCGCAGGATCGCTTTGGATTTCACGCACGGGCACGGCGACAGCCGATCATAATTCCCTGGAGATCAAGACCTACGAGATGTACGAATCGCCGGAACACGGGACACCCGTCGGTGCGATCAGCATTATCGGCGCCACGACAGGGCAGGCGTTTTACTGCGAGTCGTGGTAAATGCTGTCAAGAGAATGGTGACGATATGCCGCTAAAATATAGCAACAGCCCGTCTATTAATGATTCGATGTTTGCTAAGAGCGTCATCGCATTCGCTATTAGTTCGATTTTTGCAACGGGCGAAGCCGCTGCGCTGTATGAGCCTTGGGACTTGTCTACGCTCTTTAAGGATTCAATCGGTACGATCCCAGCCGTTGTCGACCAGGAGGTCGGGCTGATGCTCGATAAACGATACAGTACGGCTAACCTTATCATCAATGGATCATTTGATGTTGACGTTTCAGGTTGGACGCCAAGCACGGCAAATGTAACACCGACTTTGGATGCCGGCAGACTAAAAGTAAGCAATAGTGGTGCTGGATATGTTTATCAAGCCGTCACTGTTGTTCCGAACACCCCTTACGTTTTGTTTGGGAATTTCGTTTCTAAGACAAGCTCCGGTCGTATCCTGGTTGGCCCAACTATCGGCGGTTCAACCTACGGGTCAGTGGCAGCAACAGGCAATGCAGTAGTACCATTCATACCTACAGTAGAAACAATATACATCAGTCTTGGTGATGCAGCAGGCGCAGCAGGGGCAGTTAACATCTATGATAGTTTTAAACTGATACAAGGGGCACATCAATTCCAGAATACGACAGCAAGCAAGCCAATATTGCGACAAGACGCGAACGGATTTTACTATCTTGAGCATGACGGGCTTGATGATCAACTGACAACCGGCAATGTGTTCACCATTCAGAACGATTCGTTCATGGCGTTGGCGTATGCCTATAACGCCTCCAGTGGATCAGCAGGATTGTCAATTTTAGGATTACAAAAAGACGCACTTAACTATATGTATTTAGCTCAGCGTCCTGCAACGGCTCATATTTATAGTGTTGCTATAAGAGCGGCTAACTTTGGTCTACTTCCGTCGGGCGCGGCTGGAACAGTAGGATCTACTACCCCGAACACACCTATCGTAACTCATGCTCGCCTGATCAATGATCTTATTTATGTTGGTAAAAATAATGTAGAGCAGGCTCCCGGTAGTTTTTTGATGGGGGCCAATACGATAACTGCGGCGCCACTAAAGATAAACACAGGGTTGGCCATAGACCTTAGATTCTACGGCGGCCTGTACAGACAAAAAGATTTAACTCCAACAGAGCGCGCTAACGTCATCAGTTATTTTGCTCAACATGCTGGCGTAACAATCTAACTAAACAAGGCTGGAAATAATGCAAAAAGTAATTTTTATTGTAGAAGATGCGTTTGTAGCCAACGCGAGAGATATTACCCGCGTACTCGATCCAGACTCCGGTGGGGCCGAGACATTTCAAGTGCCGCTGTCATCTGACGGGCAACCGCCAGTTACACATTGGGCTGCCGGACTTGAACTCAGTGAAGGACTACTTACGATCTTAAAAACGTACACAGCCTCAGAATTTAAGGTTTATCTGGACAATCTGGCAGCAGAGCGAGGACGCGAGCCTATTGCCGAAGTAACGGCCTTTCCTGATCATATAAGAATTTACGATGACGGGCGCTCGCATTGGGAAGTGTTCGCCGTTGAAAGTTTGCAAAGAGTTATTTTGGATTAAGCGGCGGCCAGGTGGATGGAGAAGAGGCGTCGCATGATAACTGAAACAAGAAAAGCGAGACTGTAGTGAAATGCCGTTAAATCTCTCCCCCACTCAGCTCGCTTTTAACGCTCGAGGTGACGGCCGCTTCAACACGCCGTTCCAGGAACAGCTGGCCTTTTTTCAGCAGAAACTGAACCTGCCGACCGAGCATTACGACGACATCCTGAAGGCGGCGCACGACCGCGCGTTCGTCGTGGCCGGCGCCGCCAAGGCCGAGCTGCTGGCCGATCTGCGCACGGCCGTCGATCAGGCCATCGCCGACGGCAAGTCCATCCAATGGTTCCGGAAAGAGTTCAAGGCCATCGTACAGAAGCACGGCTGGGAGGGCTGGACCGGCAGCGATACCAAGGAAGGCCGCGACTGGCGCACGCGCGTGATCTACAAGACCAACCTGTCCGCCAGCTATGCCGCCGGCCGCTGGCAGCAGCTCAACGATCCCGATCTGCTGAAAAGCCGGCCCTATTGGAAATACGTGCAC
Source organism: Methylobacter sp. Wu1 (assembly GCF_036553575.1). NCBI lineage: Bacteria > Pseudomonadati > Pseudomonadota > Gammaproteobacteria > Methylococcales > Methylococcaceae > Methylobacter > Methylobacter sp. Wu1. The sequence continues at coordinate 49,934 of NZ_JAZHOC010000033.1, forward strand.
AACGACACGGTTGCCCACCCGCGCCCCCTGCATCAAAGCTGGTCCGGCCTGGTGCTGCCCCATGACGATCCGTGGTGGCAGACGCACTTCCCGCCCAACGGCTGGGGCTGCCGCTGCCGCGTCACGGCCGTGCGGGCTCGTGAATATGAAGGCGCCGAAGCGCCGGACGAAGGGGTTTATGTCAAGGAGGACCGCAACGGCGTCCGGCATGTATTGCCGAACGGCGTCGATTACGGCTGGGATTATGCGCCCGGTGCGGGACTTTCGCCGCGCAACCTGTCCGAGCAAGCCATGGACGCCTGGCGGGCCGCCAAGGCGGACGCCTGGGAGGTGCTGGCCGAGCGGACCTGGACAGATTACCAGCGGCCGGCCGTGGTGCCGATCGATGCCGCGGTCGCCGCGCCGGGTCCGCATCGGGAATCCAGAGCCGAGGTGGTCGCGGCACTGCGCCAGCTCTTCGGCGGCGACAGCAAGGTCTACAGTGTCGGCGGGGCTTTCAATTATCCGGTCATGATCGATGCGGCCGTGCTGGGCGAGCACATTGATCCGGCCCGCTCGCAATATTTGCCGATGCTGGCCGAATTGCTGAACGATCCGTTTGAAGTCTGGGCGATGTTCCAGCGCCACAAGGGCACGGGCAAAATCGAGATGCGGGTGCGCGTGATCAAGCGCATCGAGAACGGCGACAAGGAGGGGCTGCTGCTCATTGCCCAGGCCGGCAAAGGCCAGCTGGAAGGCTGGACCTTTGTGCCGACGCGGGACCTGAAATACATCAACAAACAGCGCAAAGGCGTACTGGTCTATGCCCGGCAATAAGGCCAGGGCCCTCGCTCCCGAACGCTCCGGGCGGGCTGATCGGCGGCGGTATCGAAGAGCGCTTCACCGCCGCCGACCCCGCCAAAATTATAGGACGATTCCGTCATGATTGAAATACATGTCGACAACCAGGCCGTGCTGGCGGCCCTGCAAAACCTGCTGCGCACGACCGGCAACCTGCGCCCCACGCTGATCGAGATCGGCGAGACCCTGACCGAATCGACCAAGCAGCGCTTCGGTTCGAAAACCGGGCCGGACGGGCAGGCCTGGGCCGGCAACAGCGACATCACGATCGAGCGTAAGGGCCGCGACCAGCCATTGACCGGCGAAACCGGCAATCTGAAGGACGAGATCCATGATAATCTGGTCGGGCCCGATACGCTGATCATCGGCAGCCCGATGGAATATGCAGCCCTGCAGCAATTCGGCGGCACTAAATCAGAATTTCCGCATTTGTGGGGCGACATTCCGGCCCGGCCGTTTTTGGGTATTTCCGACGCCGACCAGGACGCCATTCTGGCGATTATTGAAGATCAGCTCAGAAATGCGATTTAAGCCGTTTTTCTGGCTCAGCCGCAATAAGTGTACTCGCTTTGGTTTTTACCCCCGTTAAACCCGCGTTAAATTTTGTTTAAACGGGTTTTTCAATCGAAAGCCTAGCCAAAGTTTTCAAAAAACCGGCTTCACCGTCTAAACCGCCCTTACGAATCCTTTCCCATACGATCCCCGTTCATGAGGCCCTAGCATAGGGCCATGAGCAAACGACCGCACCCGACCATCGCCCTCTCCGCCCGGCTTATCGAGCTGGACGGCGCTGCGCCCACTGAATTCAGACTGCTACCCGTAGGACAGTTCAAGGCCAAGGACGGGCGCCCACAAGGCTTGCCCGGCTGGGTGATGAACGACGCCAACGCCGCTGCCATCCTGAGCGCTGCCAGCGCGCAGCAGGATAAGTTCCTGATCGACTACGACCACCAGACCCTGCACAGCAAGACCAACGGCCAGCCCGCCCCGGCGGCCGGCTGGTTCGGGCGCATGGAATGGCGGCCCGGCGACGGTCTGTTTGCCACCGATATCGAATGGACGGCCGCCGCCCGTGCGGCGATCGAAACCAAGGAATACCGATACATCAGCCCGGTTCTGAAGTACGACCCGAAAACCGGCGACGTCACCGGCGTGATCATGGCCGCCCTGGTCAATTATGCCGCGCTGGACGGACTGACCGATTTGGCCGCTGCGGCGGCGCTTCTCTTTTCATCAACACAGGACTCCGATATGGACGAACTCTTAGAACGATTGCGCTATCTGCTCAATCTGCCGATTACGGCGACCGCCGACGATATCGCCGCCGAGCTGGACAAACTGAAAGCCATGATCGCCCAGCCGGACGGCTCAACGGCCGGCTTGTCGGCGCTACTGGCGGCCAAGGACGGCGAGATCGCCGCCCTGTCGGCGCAAGTCGACACCGCAACCGCGACCCACCCCGACCCTGCGCTTTATGCCCCGATCGCTGTCGTCAACGAGATGCGCAGTCGCCTGGCCGCGCTGTCTGCAACGACCGTCGAAGACCAGGTGGCCAAGCTGATTGAGGATGGTGTGGCTAAGGGCAAGATCATCGGCGAGGCCGAAAAAGCCTGGGCGACCGCTCTGGGCAAAAAGGACATCGCGTCACTGCAAGGCTATCTGGACAGCGCCCAGCCGATCGCGGCCCTGGCCGGCATGCAAACCGTCGGCATGGAGCCGCTTAAAACGGGCAGCAGCTTGACGGATGATGAGCTGGCGGTATGCAGCGCCATTGGCGTCGACCCGGAAGAATACAAAAAAACCAAAGAGGCTAACTCATGACAGCATTAGCGAAAGACAGAAATACCCCCCAGCGTGAAGGCGACCAGTTCGTCTATGGCGTTGCGGCATCGACCAAGATCTATGCAGGCTCATTGGTCTGCGTCAATGCCTCGGGCTATGCGGTACCCGGTTCGGTGGCAACGACACTGAAGGTGGTCGGTCGGGCCGAGGAACAGGTCGACAACTCGGCCGGCGCCGATGGTGCGAAAACCATCACCGTGCGGCGCGGCACATTCAAGTTCGCCAACGCCGGCGATGTGACCATCGCGCATCTGGAAACCAATATCTACATCAACGACGACCAGACCGTCTCCAGCGTGTCGACCGGCAAATCGGTGGCGGGCAAGTGCGTCGGGGTCGATGCCGACGGCGTCTGGATCAAAATTTAAGGAAAAACTATGAAATCTATCAGAATCGCCCTCGGGGCTTTATTCGTCATGGTCTGGATGCTGGCCCTGGCCTTCTCTTTCCAGGGGTCGGCGGTCGCCGCGCCTGTCATGCTCGATGCCGGTGCGGTCATGCCGCTGGCCTTCGGCGGCATTCTCGTCAATGCCGGAACGATCAACACAATTTTCACCGGACTGAAAACGATCTTCAACAATGCGCTGAAGGCCAGCCCAGGCAATTGGCAGGCGACGGCTATGGAGATCTTATCCAATGGCAAAAGCGAGGATTACGCCTGGCTGAGCCGCTTCCCGATGATGCGCAAGTGGGTCGGCGAAAAGTCGGTCAAATCGCTGGAAGCCGGCAAATACACCGCCATCAACGAGGACTGGGAAACCACGATCGCAGTCAAGCGCAACGACATCGAGGACGACAGCCTCGGCATCTACAACGCCCAGGCGCAGATGGCCGGCGACAGCGCGTCCGAGTTGAACGATATTATCGTCGACAGTCTGAAAAACGGCGCGTTTACCAGTCTGGGGATCGACGGCCAGTATTTCTACGACACGGACCATTCCGTCAAAGGCGCTTCGGTATCGAACAAATTGACGACTGTGTTGAGCGCAGCCACACCAGCGGCAGCCGCCGCCGGCTATGGCGCCGCCAGAACGGCGATCATGAAGTTTACCGATGAAGAAGGCATGCCGCTCAGGCTGATGCCAGACACATTGGAAGTGCCGCCCGCTCTGGAAGCGATCGCTAAAAAACTGCTGGAGGCCGACAAGCTCGACGACAATAGCCCGAACCCTTACAAGGGCACGGCCAAGCTGATCGTCAATCCGGCGCTGACCTCCGATACCGCCTGGTTCCTGCATGTGACCAGCAAGGCCGTGAAGCCGTTCATCGTGCAGATGCGCAAGCGCCCGACCTTTGTCTCGCAGACAACGATGGAAAACGACGACGTGTTCATGAAGGCGGAGTACAAGTTCGGCGCCGAAGCACGCGCGACGGGTGTTTACGGTTTCTGGCAATTGTCTGTCGGCAGCACCGGTGCGGGCTAATAGGAGATAACCATGGCTGAAAAGACTAAACCCACAAAAACCGCATCGGCCATCCGGGTCAGAACCGCCCAGATCGGATTCCGCCGAGGCGGTCGTGAATGGACCGGTACTACGGAAGTGCTCATCAGCGAGTTCACGGAAGATCAGCTCGAACAGATCCGCAATGAGCCACTCTTGGTGGTCGAGGATATCGAGATCGGCCAGGAACCGGAAAAGGACGCCTAAGCTATGGCTTACTGCACGCAGCAAGACCTGATCGACGAGTTCGGCGAGGCCGAGCTGATCCAGCTGACCGATGAGGAAGGGCTAGGCGTGATAGGCACTGCTGCCGTCGAGAAAGCCATTGCGCGTGCAGACCGCAAGATCAATCGCTACCTGGCCGGCCGCAATGAGCTGCCGCTGGCCAGTGACGATGTGGTCGATCTGGCCTGCGATATCACCCGCTATTACCTGTATGCGAATCAGGTCACCGAACTCGTCAAGGAGCGGTTTCATGATGCCATTAAGGAACTGGAGAAGATGGCGGCGCGCAAGATCGCCGTCGTCGACACGGCCGGCACGGACGCGCCCGAAAGCGCGACGGTTGAGATGATATCCAGCGCCAGCGTGTTCGGCCGAGGCAATTATTGAAGGATTTAGGCCTGAATAATGGCCGCATGCATACCTATTTCAACGACAGATAAGCCCAACTATGACAGACAACGTAACCTTAAACGTAGGATCAGGCGGCGACACCATCGCGGCCGATGATATCGCCGGCGTCAAATTCCAGCGCGTCAAGTTGGTGCTGGGAAATGAAGGCGTTAATGATGGCGATGCCAGCAGCACCAACCGAGTCCCTGTCGCACTGGATACCGCAAGTCAGGATCTTCTTGGCGCACTGGCCGAAGCGGCGCCGGCCACCGACACGGCCTCCAGCGGCCTGAACGGCCGCTTGCAACGCATTGCGCAGCATCTGACGGCCACGATTGCCCTGTTCCCGGCCGCGTTGACCGCTGGCGGTAATTTCAAAGCGGCGATTCTGGAAGCCCTGCCCGCGGGTACGAATCTGCTGGGCAAGATCGGCATCGATCAAACCACGCCGGGCACGACTGATTCCGTCACTGTTAAAGCGGCTGACGGTATCGGCTCATTAACGGAAGCGGCGCCTGCTACCGATACCGCATCGAGCGGACTGAATGGCAGGCTGCAACGGATCGCGCAACGGCTGACATCATTGATCGCGCTATTTCCAGCAGCATTAACGGCGGGCGGCAATTTTAAAACGGCTATTCTCGAAGCTTTGCCAGCCGGAACTAATCTGATCGGCAAGGTGGGCATTGATCAGACGACGCCGGGAACGACTGATGCGGTAACTGTTAAGGCATTAGGCGGGATAGGCTCATTGACAGAGCCCGCTCCGGCGACTGATACGGCATCCAGCGGCTTAAATGGGCGCTTGCAAAGGATTGCTCAAAATATTACTTCTTTGATTGGCTTATTGCCTGCCGCGTTGACTGCGGGTGGTAATCTAAAGGCGGCGATTCTGGAGGCGTTGCCAGCCGGGACGAATCTGCTGGGCAAAATCAGCATTGACCAAACCACGACTGGCAGCACGAATGCCGTTTATTCATTGGAAACTTCAGATTTGATCGAAGTCGTCCTGTCTACCGATACCTTAATCTACGCCATCGGCGATGTTCTTGCAGACACTCAGCCGGTTGCCGGCGTGACTCGATTAAATGATGGCACGGCCATGCTGCAAAATCTCATCATTACCGATGCCGATGATCAAGGTCAGGCAATGGATATTGTCTTTTTGAAATCCAATGTATCTTTAGGCGCTGAAAATGCCGCTGTTTCCATTACTGACACAAATGCTAAAGAAATTGTCGGTATTGTTTCTGTTGCGGCAAACGATTTTATCGATCTAGTCGGTGTTCGAGTGGCACACGTTGCAGTTCCGGCCCCAATCATCCTTAAAGCGGCTGCTGGCACCACTACGGTGTATATAGCGGCCATATCTCGTGGCACTGGCACATACACAGCCACAGGTCTGTCTGTTAAATTGGGCTTGATTAGGGTTTAAGTATGCAGCAGCGACTTATAGCCATCGGGAAGAGAGGCAGTAAGACAACCCCCATAGACTACGCCACGTTTGCGCCTGGCATTGCCGGTATAAAAGATACCGGCAGAGCAGTTGATAAAACGTATTTTGGCGCTGGCGGGCGGACTACTTGGTGCGGCTACATTCGCGGCAGTGGCGCAATACTAAATGCTTTCAGTGGCTCGCAGGCTACTGGCGCTATCCTCGTGTCAGTTGATGATGGGCCGGAATACAGTGCGCCCTATCTCGGCAGCAACCAATATCAGCTATTTAAAAACCTTGCTGACAAAATCCATAAAGTGACTTTTCACTATGGTTCCGCGTATGGGACCGGCGGGTATTTGCTAAATTCTGGCACCGCGATAAAAGTTACCGGATCGAAGCCCTATGTCATCACCACAGGGCAGTTTTTAAATATGTTTGATGGTAATGGCTTTGTTGATTTTAGGGCTATATCAACGGCAACCTACGCAGGCTATACCCCCGCTATTATATCGAATGGGGAGCCCCGGTATTCTGAAGGTATGAGAATCAGGACAGACTCTTCGAAATTGCTGGTATTTTGCTATAACCGATATTTCTTTATTTCGGTAGATGGCGGAGATCCGATCCGATACGACAGAGGCCCCACTGCACCAACCGCAAGTTTTTACGAGGTGGCTTTGGATGGGCAGCTCCATACTTATAATATCTGGGCTAGGAACTCGGCATGGACCTCAAACGTGGGGGCGTTGTCCGTAGCCTATAACGGCACGCTTTATGATGTCGGTAATAAATACAAGCTGGATCAGTTTGGAGATTCCATCACAGAGGGGGCGGGCATAACCTCCGGCGCTCAAGCGGGTGAAGTCGATGTGCATGGAGCCGCAGCTTATTTCGGTAGGCTGGGTGGATCATTTGGATGGTCAGGTGAAAAAACAGGCGCATTAAAAACAAGACTGCCGACACTTTTACCAACTCTCGCTCCAACAGTCAACGATGTCGCTATTTTAGCAATAGGGCGAAATGACACGGGCGCCGGGTGGACGCCGCAAGTGGAGGCGGATTACTCTAACTGCATAGATCAGCTTATTGCGGTTTACGGCAAGGTAATTTGCAGAGGGATTATTCCGGGCGGATCGAATGCTCCTCCTCAGCCTATTATATGGACAGCAGAGAATGCCGCAATAGCAAATATCGTAGCGAGCAAAGCCGATGCGAATATCGTCTATGTGAATACGAATGAGTGGACTGATGTTGCAATGGCCGATGGAACTCACCCGAATGAAGTGGGCTATGCAACAATGAGAGAACACTGCAAAACCGCCTATGCACCGTATTTATAGTGATTAGGAGTCGACGTGTTATTACTGTTCGCTAATCTGCAATCATCGGCGCCGGTTATTCCGCCAGCCGCCAACACGCCACCCCTGCCGCATGGCGTTTACGGCGTTGCCAGCCTGACCAGTCGCCATAAATCGATTCAACATCAGGGCACCCGCCTTGAAGAAACCGTCTACCTCGGCCATGACAATACGATCGAACTCGTGTTATCGGTCGATGGCCAGGCGATCAACCGTACGCTCATCACCCGCCTGCAGCTGGCGATGGGCGCAACGGTATTGGACAGCGATACCGCGCCCGCCTTGTTCGACCTCACCCGTGCCGATCGGTTGGTCATGGAATTGGGCGGCGCTGGCCTGGCCGCCGGCCGTCATGCCGCCGCGTTGATTATTTACGACGCCGGTGACCCGAACGGCCTGGTCTGGGGCGACCTGGTCCTCGTCGTCAAACCGTAACCTCTCCTTTTTCAAATCCCGTGTTCAGGCACGGGTTACGAAACCGTTCCCATACGCCGCCCGCTGCAACCTGCCTACACTAAGGGCATGATTGCAGAACTGGAACTGGAAATAATCGACGCCATCAAGTCAGACCCGCTGGCCGCGCATCTGCGCGCGGTCGATGCGCTGCCCGACCTGGCTGACGAGACCGCGTTAAAAAGCATCGCCACGGCGGCACCGGCGGTCTATGCCGTGATCGGCGATTATCCGCTCAAGGACGGCCTGGCAACCGTCGGTTTCAATCTGCTGTGCCTGGCCCGCAATGCGCGCGGCGTCAACGCCTCCCGGCGTGGCGACGGCTCGACGATCGGCCTGTACCAGATCCTGGACGGGCTGACTCACTTGTTCACCAGCCTGGCCACTGAAAGCACGATCTGGAACCCTGTGGCGGTGCGCTTTCTGCGCAACGGCGCCTGGAAGGCGGCCGGCATCAGCGCCGCGACCTTGACGATCACGGGCGACATCATGCTCAAGCCGATCGACGAATCCGTGCTGGCCGATTTTGTCACCTTCCACGGCGACTATGACATCGATCCGCACCAGCCGGCCGCCGAGCATGCCAAATGGCTGGCAGAACCGGCCGATCATACGACCAGCGCCCCCGAACTGACCGATACCCTCACTTTACCTTAGGAGACCGCCGATGATATTAGGCCTACCCGTTACCCTCAAGCCTGTCGACGGCAGGCACCTGCGCAAGGAGAACGGCCAGATTCTGGCTGTCGGCGGCGAGACCGTCATCGCCACCAGCTACTGGCTGCGCCGTTTGAACGACGGCGATGTCGTGGAAGTGATTCCCGAAGAACCCAAACCCAAGGCGAAATAAGCTATGTCTGCAGATAATTTGTCATTTTTAACCATTCCGATCGACTGGCGGGTGCCCGGCGCCTACATCGAGATTGATCATACCAAAGCCGTGCGCGGCCTGCCGGTGATGAGCCACAAGATGCTGATCATCGGCCAGCGCCTGACGGCCGGCACGGTGGTGGCGGGCGTCCTGACCCGCGTCACGCGCAAGGAGGACGGCGTCAACTATTTCGGGCGCGGCTCGATGCTGGCGCAGCAGATCGAGGCGGCGCTGAAAGTCAACCCGTACACCGAATGCTACGCCCTGGCCCTCGATGATGCCGGCGCCGGCGTGGCCGCGACCCAGACCATTACCGTGACCGGCACGGCGACCGAGAGCGGCACCTTATACTTATATATAGGCGGTCGCCGGCTGACCGTGGCCGTCACGGCCAACGAGGCCGTAGCCGATATCGCAACCGCGATCGCGGCGGCGGTAACCGCCGATGCCGACGGCCCGGTCACGGCGACCAGCGCGCTGGGCGTCGCGACGCTGACGGCCCGTCATAAGGGCGTTGAGGGCAATGAGATCGACGTGCGCCTGAATTACTACACGGGCGAGTTCACGCCCAAGGGCATCACCGTAGCGATTGCGGCCGGCGTGACCGGCACCGGCAATCCGGATATCGCGAGCGCGATTACGGCCATGGCCAGTATGAACCCGTACACGATCCTGTCGGGACTGTCCGATGCGGCCAATATCGCAGCCCTGGAAACCGAGCTGGCCAGCCGCTGGGGCGGCATGGACATGCGCGCGGGGCACGTATTCGCGCACAAGAACGACACGTACGCCAACTTGGCCACGTTCGGCGCCGCCCGCAACAGCGCGCACAGCACGATCACGGGCCTGAAGGATTCGCCGACCCTGCCGTGGGTGATCGCGGCCCAGTTCGGGGCGGCCGTGGAATTCGCCGGCGCCAACGATCCGGCCCGGCCGTTCCGCTCGATCAGCCTGCCCAGCGTGCTGGCCCCGAAAGAGGCCGACAAATTTACCGACACCGAACGCAACCTGCTGATGCATGACGGCCTCAGTACGATCATTTTCGATCAGGGCGGCAATGCCATGGTCGAGCAGGTGCTGACCACCTACCAACAGAACAGTTTCGGCATGGAGGACGTCAGTCTGCTCAAGCTGAATACCAAGTGGACCGTGGACTATATGCGCTATGTGTTCCGCTTTGCCGTGCTGCGCGATTTTCCGCGCCATAAGCTGGCCGGCGACGACGTGCTGCCGCGTATCCAGCCCGGCCAGCCGATCGCCACGCCTAAGCTGATCCGCAATACCCTGATCGCGGCGGCGCAGGAGTTGGAGCGCGCAGGGCTGCTGGAGGATCTGGACCAGTTCATCAAAGATCTGGCCGTGGTGCGCTCGACCGCCGATGTCAACCGCGTCAACGCCATTCTGCCGCCCAACGTCGTCAATCAGTTCGACGTGTTCGCGGCGGCCGTGCAATTCATTTTATAAGGGGTTCGTATGTCTAAAGTTACCGGACGCGTTTTTGTCACCGTCGCCGGCACGCGCCTGGCATCCAAAGAGGGCGCCAAATTGATCATGGGCGGGTTCGATCGCGATCCCGTCATCGCCGACACGGGCGTCGTGGGGTATACCGAAAAGATCGTCGCCCCGGGCGTCGAGTGCACGATCGTGCATACGGCCGAGACCTCGCTGGAGGCGCTGCGCAATATCACCAACGCCAGCTTGTCCTTCGATACCGATACCGGTAAGAGCTTCGTGCTGTCCGGTGCCTGGTGCGCGAAGGCCGTGGAGCTGGAAAAAGGCGAAGTGAAATTGAACTTTGGCGCATTGGATTGCAAGGAGGTCTGAGATGGCGTTAATCCCACTGAAACACCCCCTCACCGTTAACGGCGAGCCGGTCGACTCGATCGAGATCCCGGAGCGCCTGAAGCTGAAGCATCTGCGGGCCATGGACCAGGAATCGGGCGAGATCGGCAAGATCGGCGCCTTGATCGGCGCGATGGCCAGTCTGCCGAGATCGGCCGTCGACGAGATCGACGCCGAAGACTTCGGCGCCATCGCGGACAAGTTGAACGGTTTTTTGGCACAGCTCCCGTCAATTGGCGGGATGTGATGGGCGATGTCGCCTACAGCTTCGGCTTCCCCCCGTCCGAGCTGTGGGCGTTATCGGTCGATGAATTGTTGTTTTGGCATGCACAGGCATTAAGGCTTCATGAGCAATCTTGATCTCCGCATCATCTTGCGCCTGGTCGATCAGGCTACGGCGCCGCTCCGCCGCGTTTACGCGGCGGTAGGCTCGATCGGCGCGCCGCTCCGTTCGGTCGCGCGCGAGGCCGGCGCGATGTCGCTGAAGATTGCGGGCCTGGCCACCGCTTCCGGTTTCGCTTTCAAGAAGCTCTTCATTGATGTGACGGCCGAGTTCGAAAACCTGTCCGTGGCGCTCGAAGCTACGGAAGGCAGCGCCGAAAAGGGTAAGAAAGCGCTGGCCTGGATCACCGAGTTCGCCAAGAAAACCCCGCTGGAACTGGAGACGACGACCAAGGCATACATGCTGCTGAAAAACGCCGGCATTAACCCGATGAACGGCTCATTGATGGCGCTGGTCGACGCCAATGCCAAGGTCAGCGGCAGCCAGGATGACATGATCGAGAAAACCCGCCAACTCGGTCAGGCCTGGATGAAAGGCAAGCTCCAGCAGGAGGAGATCAACGTGTTGACCGAGCGCGGCGTCGCGGTCGTGCCGCTGCTTGCGAAAGCGCTGGGCAAGACCGATGCGGCGGTCCTGGAGCTGGCCGGAAAAGGCAAGATCGGCCGTAAGGAGATCGCGCTGCTGTTCGAGGCCATGGGCAAGGACGCCAACGGCGCGGCCGAGAAGCAGAGCCGCACCTGGACGGGCATGACATCAACGTTGTCCGACACCTGGCAGGGCTTCGTGCGCGACGTCATGACCAAGGGCCAGGCGTTCAACTTCCTGAAGGACCGTCTGCAAAAGATCATCGATACGCTGAACTATCTGACTACGCCCGAAGGGATGAAGCAGACCCAAGTTTATGCCGACCAGCTGAGCAAAACGCTGGAAGCCATCGAGCACGGCGCGAAGGCGGCCTGGGCAGAACTGGAAGAGCTGAAGGACATGGTCGGCAGCTGGGGCAATCTGATCAAGGTCGTGCTCGGCGGGATAACCGCGATCATGGCCGGCCCCTTGCTGATGGCCGTTACCACGCTGATCGCCACATTTGTCGCCAGTCCGATCCTGCTGATCCTGACCGCAATCGCCGGCGTCGTGCTGCTTATCGTGCGCAACTGGGACACGCTGGTCGCGAAGGTCAAAAGCAGCATCGACGACATGCTGGCGCTGTTCAAACGCTGGGGCGACTACTTGGTCGACGTCATCGGCGGCGCCATCAGTGGCGTGATCGATGGCATCTTAGGGATCGGCCGCGCGATCAGAAATCTGGCGCAGCTCAAAAACCCGTTTGCGGGCGGCGAGGCGCTGTTTCCCATGCCGCCGGCACCGCGCCCGACGGTTAAAACGCCCGCGCCGAGCACGCCGGTTAACAACCTGTTGCAGTTCAAGGCGCCGGCCCCGCGCATGCCGCTGCTGTCGCTCGATGCACAACCGGAAAGCGGGCCGGTTAAACGTTCATTCGGCCCGGCCACGGCGGCGACCGCTCCGGCCGGCGAAAAGCCGCGGTCTGTTCTCGATTTCAAAGCGCCGAGTTTCGGCCAGGCCAAGGCCGCGCCCGCCGATCGCCCGGCGAACGCTCAACCAAAAGGCAAAACCCTCCTGGATTTCAAGGCCCCGAGCTTTGGGCCGGCCAAAGCCGCGCCCGCCCAGGCCGCAGAGGATAAACCGAAAGTTCCCTCGATCCTGGATTACCCAATGCCCACGCTGTCCGCCCAGGGCAAGCCCGCGCCGACGCTGTCGACCATATACAAGTTCGACGCCGGCGGCGAGTTGACCATCAAGATCGACCAGGAAGGCCGTCGCCGCGTAGGCGACATGAAAACTAATGACCGGCGCATGACTTACAACGTCGATGCCGGCCTGATCATGCCGGGCGCACGCTGATGGGCTGGCGGGATACCATGCAGCCGGGATCGTTTCGCGGCGTGCCGTTCAATGTGGCTGCGACCGAGGGCGAAATCGGCCGGCGCACCGTGCTGCACGAATACCCCAAACGCGACTTGCCCTATGCCGAGGATCTGGGCCGCAAGGCGCGTGAATTCACGCTGGACGCGCTGGTTCTTGGCGAGGATTACATGGCCCAGCGCGATCGTCTGGTCGAGGCGCTGGAGCAGCCAGGCCCCGGCGAGCTGGTGCACCCGTACCGGGGCCGGCTGCGCGTTTCGGTCCTGTCCGCACGGCTGTCCGAGTCGACCGAGCACGGCGGCCTGGCCCGCTTCACGCTGACCTTTGTCGAGGCCGGCGAGAACGCGCACCCGACCGCCAAGACCGACACGGCATCCGTGGTCGACGCCGCTGCCGAGGCCGCGCAGGATTTGGCGCTAGCCGATTTCGCCGATTTGTTCAGCATCGTCGGCGCCAGTTTTCTGGCCGCCGATGCGCTGGCCACGCTCCTGAGCGCCCTGACCGGCATCCGTTCAGCCGCCAACGGCCTGCTGGGTAATGACTCGATCGGTCCCGCATTCCTGTACCAGCTGACGGCCGCCGAAGGCCAGGTCGAATCCCAGCTTACGACGCCGCAACCGCTGGCGCTGTCCCTTTATGAGCCGATCAGGGATCTGGGCCGCATGGCCGGCGCCCTGCCCGGCATTGCCGCTTTACGCGGACTGTTCGCCTGGACGGCGCCGGCCAACCGCAATTATCCGCTCATCACGGCCGCGCCGACGCCGACACAGGCTAGGCAGGCCGCCAACCGCACGGCCATCACGCAGTTGGTCCGCCGTGCGGCCTTGATCGAAGCGGCCAGGGCCGCCGCCGGCGTGGCGTTCGACAGCCGCACCGATGCCGTGATCCTGCGCAATGATCTGGACGAGCAGCTGGATGCGGTCGCCTATACGGCTTCGGATAGCGTTTATCGCGGACTCATGGCGCTGCGCGTGGCGATGATTCGCCATGTGGATGCCGTCAGTCTGGATCTGAAGCCCAAAGTCAGTTATCTGCCGACCCGCACGCAACCGGCCCTGGTGCTGGCGTATCGCCTGTACGGCGACGCCATACGTGAGGCCGATATCGTCAGCCGCAACCGCACTATCCGCCATCCGGGCTTTGTGCGGGGCGGCGAGACCATCGAGGTACTGGAGTCATGAGCCAGGTGCAATTGACCGTAAACGGAAAAATCTATGCAGGCTGGGAGGCCGTGCGCATCGAGCGCGGCATCGAGCAGCTGGCCGGCACGTTCGAGCTGACCGTCTCCGACCGCTGGGCCGACATCGAGCCGGCCAAGCGCATTCCGCGCGGCGCGGCCTGCACGGTGGCCCTGGGCGGCCGCACGGTCATCACCGGTTTCGTGGACACCGTGGCCACGCGCTTTGACGCTCAGAGCCATACGGTGACTGTGCAAGGCCGTGACAAATCAGCCGACCTAGTCGACTGTTCGGCCATCCACAAGAGCGGCCAGTGGTCCGGCAAAAAGCTGGAACAGATCGCCGCCGATCTGCTGGCGCCGTTCGGCATCGGCCTGAAGGCACAGACCGACACCGGCGCACCCTTTGCCGTGTTCAGCCTCCAGGAAGGCGAGAGCGTGTTCGAGACGCTGGAGCGTGCCGCGCGTATGCGGGCCGTGCTGCTGATGTCGGATGGCCTGGGCCACCTGGTCATCACGCGCGCCGGCACGAACCGGGCGCCGGCGCCGCTGGTCGAGGGCCAGAATATTTATAAGGCTGAAGGCGAGTTCGACCAGAAAGACCGCTACAGCGATTACATCGTGAAAGGCCAGAAGACCGGCGATGACCATCAGTTCGGCGAGCCCGTCGCGCAGCAGTCGGCGCGCATCCAGGACGCCAGCATTGCCCGGTACCGGCCGCTGATTGTGCTGGCCGAGGACCAGGACGCGACCGCGACGCTGGCCCAGCGCGCTGAATGGGAGCGCAACGTCCGGGCCGGCCGCAGCACGCGCGCCGGCGTGACCGTGCTGGGCTGGGACGTGGACGGCACGCTGTGGGAGCCCAACACGCTGACCCGCTTGCAGTCGCCGTTGCTCGGCGCCGATCTGGATCTGCTGATCAGCGCGCTGACCTATGTGCAGGATGAAAGCGGCACGCTGACCGAACTGCAACTGGCCCCGCCGCAGGCGTTCGATCTGATCCCGCTGACCAAGCTGACCCGGCTGGAAAAGAAACTGCGCAAGAAAAAAGCCGAAGAAAACCTGAAGGAAAGCATCACGAAGAATCCTGAATGGGAGTGGCAGCTGTGATTCGATCCATCAATAAAGTCATGGCGCCGGCGATGCGCGGCATCCGGCTGATGGTCGGCCGCGGCGTGCTGGCGCTGGTCAATGACGCGGCCAAGATGCAGACGGTGCAGGTCAAGCTGCTCGATGGCGAGGTGCGCGACATGGAGCGTTTCCAGAACTACGGCTTCACCAGCTATCCGCAGGTCGGCGCCGAAGTGGCGGCCGTTTTTGTCGGCGGCAACCGCGACCACGGCCTGGTGCTGGCGATCGACGACCGGCGCTTCCGGCTGAAGGCGCTGCAGGCCGGCGAGGTCGCTCTCTATGACGATCAGGGCGCCGTGATCAAGTTGTCCCGGACCGGCATCGTCATTAACGGCGGCGGCCATGCGATCAACATCTCAGGCGCCGCTCAGGTCAACGTGACCGGCGGTGACGTGATTGCGGACGGCATTTCGCTGAAAACCCACAAGCATGGCGGCGTCACGGCCGGCGGCGCACAAACAGGAATCCCGGTATGAGCGATATTTTAACGGTCAGTTCAGGTCTGCCGCCCACCCTGGACTGGCAGCTGGCCGGCGGCAGCCTGGCCGCTGACGACGGCCTGGACAGTGCCGTTCTGATCAGCCTGTTCACGGACCGCCGTGCTAATGACGACGATGTCCTGCCTGAGGCCGGCGGCGATCGCCGGGGCTGGTGGGGCGACAGCTACAATCCGGACAACAAAGACCGCATCAGCAGCCGCCTGTGGCTACTGAGCCGGGAAAAGCAGCTGGCCAAGGTGCTGACGCGCGCCCAGGATTATGCCGAAGAGGCGCTGGCCTGGCTAGTGGCCGACGGCGTCGCCAGCCGCGTGACGGTCGTCGCCTCCAATCCGCGCATGGGCCTGCTGGCGCTGGACATTGCCATCGACCGTCCACAGCACCCGACCGCCCGTTACCGTTTCGAACGTTTCTGGAATTCCTGATATGCCTTTTGATAGACCCACTTTAGCCGAACTGGCCGAGCGCGCGATCAGCGATATCAATACCCGCCTGCCCGGCGCCGACGCCGGCCTGCGCCGTTCCAACCTGAACGTGCTGGCGCTGGTGCATGCCGGCGCGTCGCATGGCCTGCATGGCCATCTGGAATGGGCCGTCCGGCAGCTGATCTACGATACGGCCGAGGTCGAATATCTTGAGCGTTGGGCCTCGATCTGGGGAATCTACCGGCTGCCGGCCGCCTATGCCGCCGGATCGGTGACGCTGGCAGGCATCTCCGGCAGCGTTGTGCCGGCCGGTACGGTGTTGACTCGCGTCGATGGCGCCGAATTCAGCACCGATGCCGAGGTGACCTTCGCCGGCGCTACGGCTACGGCCAGCGTCACGGCGCTGGAAGCCGGACAGGACGGCAATACGGCCGCAGGTGCCGCATTAACGATCACGACGCCGGTGGCCGGCGTGGACGCGATCGCCACGGTTTCGGCCGGCGGCCTGGCGCAAGGCGCCGATGTCGAAGCGGACGCGGCGCTGCTGTCCCGTTTATTGACGCGTATCCGGCAGCCGCCCCACGGCGGCGCAGAGCATGACTATCTGGCCTGGGCGCTGGAAGTCCCTGGCGTGACGCGCGCCTGGGTTTACCCGCAGGAGCTTGGGCTTGGCACCGTGACCGTGCGCTTCGTGCGCGATAACGACGCCTCGCTGATTCCGGATGCGGGCGAAGTGGCGGCCGTGCAGGCGTATATCGATGAGCGCCGGCCCGTGACCGCCGCTGTCACGGTCGTGGCGCCGATCGCATCGCCGCTGGATTTCACGATTGCCGTGACACCGAACACGACGGCCGTCAAAGCCGCCGTCGAAGCGGAACTGGCCGCCATGATTAGCCGTGAAGCCGCGCCCGGCGGCACGCTGTTGCTGTCGCATATTCGCGAGGCGATCAGTATTGCGGCCGGCGAAACCAACTACACGATGACCATACCGAGCGCCGATGTGGCCGAGGCAGCCGGCTCTATGACCACGATGGGAACGATCACATGGGCTTAAGCGTCGACGACTACCTGAGCCAGCTGCAGGCGCTGCTGCCGCAGGGCGGCGCCTGGCCACGCAATTCCGGCACCGTGCAGGCCAGGCTGCTTGCGGCCTTGGCCGAAGAATTCGCGCGGGTTGATGCGCGTATCGAGGCGCTGTTCGATGAGGCCGACCCGCGTACCACGACTGAACTGCTGCCGGATTGGGAGCGCGTGGCCGGCCTGCCTGACGACTGCGTTGGCCAGCCCGCCTCGATCAACGAGCGCCGGGCTATGCTGGTGGCTCGAATCACGAATATTGGCGGCCAGTCGCGTCAGTTTTTCATTAATCTGGCACAGCAGCTCGGCTATGCGATCACGATCACGGAGTTCACGCCTTACAGCGTCAACAGTCACGTCAATGATCCCCTGTATGGTCAGCTCTGGGTGTTCGTCTGGCGGATTAATGCCGCCCAGGACACCGTGCGCCGCTTTACCGTCACCGGCCAGGTCAGCGATCCGCTGGCCAGCTGGGGCAACGAGATACTGGAATGCGCGCTCAGCCGGCTGAGCCCTGCGCATACCCTTGTGCAATTCGCCTATATATAAGGAGTAAACATGGATAATCGAAAATTTCAGGCGGCTGCGTCCGCTAGCCCGCCCGACCCGGAAGCCTCGCCGTCGACGGGCTATCCGACCGACGGCAACCCGGCTACGGCCACCCCTGCGACGATTCCGGGGGCGGCGTGGTTTCATCAGATCGGCGAAGAACTTAGGGCCGTGATCGAGGCGGCTGGATTAACGCCTAGCAATGGCGTTCTGGATCAATTATTGACAGCGCTCCGCTCGGCTGGCGTGTTTCAGACGCAACTGGCAACCGACAATAGCACCAAGGTGGCCACCACGGCATGGGCGAAGCAAGGTTTTTCCGTGTCATTGGGGGCGAATGGCTATATCGTTTTTCCGTCATGGCTGGGTGGATTGATTATTCAATGGGGCAGTTTTACCACAAGCGCAGCAGGGTACACGAACTGGACTTTTCCTATTGCATTCCCAAATGCTGTGTATAAAGTCATAGGCTCGTCAAACCAAAGCACACCGAGTACAGTTGCTGTATCCAATAACGGCGCGAATAATACGCTGACAACCGCATCTATGGCGGCCAGTTCAGGCAATTCTTATACAGCGACCAATTTATCGCTAATCGCGATCGGTTATTAAGGAGTGTTTATATGAGATTTAGCAAACAGATGGGCTGTTTTTATCCAACAGATATAAATTATCCGGTATTGCCAGACGATATTATTGACGTTTCGAATGATGATTACGACTTGGCAATGAATAGGTCTCTGGGCGACATGCTGGACCTGGTTAATGGTCGAGTTGTTATTGTGCCAAAGCCGGCACCAACGGATGACGAATTATGGAAAAATTATCAGCAGTCGGCAAAGGCGGCGTTGGATAAAACCTCTGTAACAATCGATAGGATTGCAGAGGCTGTTTCGCTTGGATTAACAACTTTTGATGCTTCTGACGTTGTAGAATTCATGCAATATAGGCGCAATTTGCGAACAATTTTAAATCAGGCGCAACCGAATGTTATTCCTGATTCATTGCCTACTGCTCCGGATTATCCTGCCGGCACGTAACTGCAGTTTGATGGATGTTTGGCTCAGCCGTTAAATTTGCAAAATTGCTGTGCCAAATATCGCGCAAATCTGTGCCAAATATCGCGCAAACGTACAGTAAATGCGGTTACATATTGGTTACATTTTCAAAGACAATAAAAAAGGGTTACAGACATTTTATCTGTAACCCTTTGATTTATATGGTGGGGCGTCAGGGACTCGAACCCTGGACCCATGGATTAAGAGTCCACTGCTCTACCAACTGAGCTAACACCCCGAATAGGAATTTAGAATAACAATTATATAATATTCTCAGCCAAAAATCCAAAACAAAAGCTTATGGACGGCAAGTTTTTTATTGTTCCCATTACAAAATGGTCAGATCAAGCGTTTCCTCCATGATGCAAGCTGATCTTGACCAATGAGCCGCCGAGAAAGATCATGTTAATCCCCAGCAGCAGGCCGAGCACCCAGGCGGCCGTGCCGGGCCAGCCGGCCCAGACGACAACGGACAGCATCAAAGCGGTAAAGCCGCTGAAAAATACCCAGCCCCAATGAGCCAATGGATGCATCATGAATGCCAGGGATATTTTTGCAATGCCTTCCACGGCAAAATACAGCGTCATCAGCATGGTTAAAGTCAGCGCGCCTTTCATGGGCTGCGCGATCAGAAAATAACCGATTATCACCTGCAGAACGCCGATAAGAAGCCACACGCCAAAGCCCGGCATCGAGCTGAAGCGGATGGCTCTGGCGATTTGAAAGATGCCGCCCAGCAGCAGTAGCCAGCCAATGAATAAGGCGATGGCTATGGTGAAAACCTGCGGCACGATGATGGCCGCTATGCCGAGAATGATAAAAAAAGCACCTTCCGCCAGGAAGAACTTCCAGTGCATCTGGAGATATTCCTGCATTCTCTGTTGCATTTCCCGAATTTCGATTTCAATTCTATCGGCCATTATTCATCTCCTCATCAATATTAAACACAACAAATGCCGCAACCTTTGATTTCTGCAAGCGCCCTCTCCTTCCGGCTGATTGGCAGGCAATCATTTACCAAGGCTAAGCTACCTCTTCAAATCGACATTATCAGTTTCTAAACCGCCAACATTAATAACTGATATTAGGCATGGGCTGTTTTTTATCCTGATTGCCGCGCTTTTCATTCAACTCACGGCGGACCTTGTCGCCTGAATAGTGATGCGCGTGTAGGTGCGAATTCACTTGTGCCCCTTGCGGGTATTCGCACTTAACCCTATTTAAAAATAGCAGCGTTTCGGGTCGAATGAATTCGACCTTACAGCTGAATTCAAGCCTTCATTCATCACTCCGCGGCCTCATGAATCGGCTGGTCAGCTGTTTTATTCGCGTAAATCCGGCTTAATGGGTCCTGCCGGTAATAAAGTTGCAATTGCCGGTATACGTCGCAGAAGTGCGCATGCAGAATATCTGGCGCGCAGAAAAAGTATTCGCTGAACACGGCAAAAAACTCGGCAGGGCTGGTCGCCGCATACGGATCGACACAAACCTCATGATGGCGTTCAAGGCGATGATTCAATGCGGCATAGGCCGTGCTGAATGCATCGGTCCAGGGCGGCACGGGCATGGCCACATGCAGCGGCGGTATGCCGTTGGCGCTGCCGTCCAGCATGTCCAGTTTGTGCGCGATTTCATGAATGATCACGTTGTGCCCTTCATGACCTCTTTGAGTGTCCTGCTCGATATCGCGCCAGGACAGGATCACCGGCCCACGCGACCACGATTCGCCGCTTAATACCCTATCCTGATAATGGACGATGCCCATCTCGTCAACTTCCTCGCGGCTGACCCGAAAAGCGTCGGCGTAAATCACCACATCGCTCCATGCCGAAAACAACCCGATTCCCAAATGCAGAATCGGCAGACAGGCTATGGCCGCCACCTGAACGCGCATCGCCTCGCTCACCTCAAAACCCTGCGCGCCGTAAATCCTTTTGTCATGCAGAAACAATGTGCTCAGTTCGCGCAGATGCGCTTTTTCGACTGAAGCCAGTCCCTGCAGCACGGCCAGCTTGGCTGTGACAACTTCCCATACGTCATGCTTGATCGGGTAGCGGTGCAGGATATACCGGACCCGTGCGCGTCTAAGAATATTCATCGGCAAAAATCAGACCTGTTTATCGCCACCCAATGACATGAGTATGACAACCAGAAAAATAACAGCCAGCACCGGCCACAAATAAGGCGCTATGATGAAAATCCCCAGCGCTACAAATAACAATGTGCCCAGAAACAGCATCATGCCGACGCCCAAAAACAACAACAGCACGAGCAAGCCGGTAAACAACAGCGTGAGCAGCAAGGTCGGGATCGCCGTTAGCCGGGCCAGGGGCTCGGCGACCGGATGACCGTTAATAGTGAGACTGAACTGGCCAAGCTCGGGATGCAGATAATAGCTCAGGCCGGCTATGAGTAGGCCAATTGCCAGGAGCTTGATGATCAAGTGAGTATTTTTTTTTCGTTTCATAAATGTTGGTGTTCTCCAATACCGCGTAGGTCGGGTTAGCGCAGCGTAACCCGACGCATCGGAGTTGCAGATGTCGGGTTACGCTGCGCTAACCCGACC